>JALSLM010000154.1 GCA_026988295.1 Thiotrichaceae bacterium | reverse complement strand
CTTTAAATAATAAATCATTGGTTGATGGGATTTTGCTATTAGCTGGGTCAAATATGGGGCCATGTGGTAAAGCCGCTGTTATAGGCGGAGTTGTTTCTTTATTAAAATCATAGTCTGAACCACCACAGGCTGTAAGAAGCACAGATATTGAGAGCAATGCAGTTGTTGTAATAGTTTTAATAGGTGCAACAGCTACAGAAAGCGGAGTTGTCGTGCGGTTGTTATAATGTCTCATTTATGTTCTCCTTAAAATGTGTAGTTGATCTGGGCGCTAACAATATCAACCTGACTATCATAAATACCCTTAACTGAATAGCCACTTTCCCCTGGGTTGTCTATTGCTGTTTTATCAAGGAATAGATGTGAATAGCCAAAATCCAGACTCAATTTTTTATTCATTTTGTAACCTGCACCAAAGGATAGCCACGTTCTATCATTGCCAGGAATTCTTGGTGTACGGTATCTGGGAGATAAAATAGGTTCTTGATCCAAGGCAACACCTGTTCTAAGTGTTAGTTTATCGTTATATTTATAATTTGCTCCCAGAGATACACGGGTAACATCCTTCCATTTTTCAGGCACATTAGTTACTTCAGCTCCAGTGTCTGCCTCTGTAATGCGTAACTCCTTAAATGAGCTCCAGCCTGTCCATGTAACATCACCCATAAGCTCTAGTCGATTGCTTAACTTATGCACTAAAGACAATGAAATAGATTCAGGTAAATCTACTGCCGCTTCTATTCCCTTGTTTGTAAATGTATTAATTCCCAAACTTTCCAATTGAGCAACAATAGGCACAAGATCAGCATGATTTTGATAGGTTGCCTTACCTTCAAGATTATGTTTTATTTGTGAGCGATAGGTAAAACCAACTCGGGTAAGGTCACTGGGTTGATAAAGTAAGCCAAGATTAAAGCCAAAAGAAATATCATCTCCTGATACTAATGCCTGACCATCTTTTTTATACTGAGCAGCTTTTGGATATCTTGCATTACAATAATCCAGTATTGCAGTTGAGCCGCTTTGTAATGCAACTTTACGACAAGCAGCGGCAGTATCATAAGATTTGCCTAGTTTAACATCAATATATTGTGCGCTAATGCCAGCACCAAGGCTTAATTTGTCATTCGCCTTCCAAGATAGTGAGGGGTTAATATTAAAAGTTTTCATGTCTGTTTTAGTTGCTTGATAGCGACCAATCCAGTCTTCATCATATTCTGTTTTAGAGCCAAATGGTCCGTTAATGGAAAGACCAAAGTTTAATTTGTCATTAATAGGGCGCATATAATACAAACCAGGTATTGGCAAGACAACAGTGCCATTAACTGTTCTCTTGCCATCAATAACTGCACTACCCAGCGAGGCAGGTGGTGCTGAGCCTTTATCCTTAAAGTCAGTGCCTGCAACAACAATATTAAGTGCGTTGCTTATTTGTGATTTTCCACCTAGATTCTCACTGAGATAAGTCATTCCTGCTGGATTGAACCACACCGTAGACGCATCTTCTGCAACTGCCGCCGCACCCGCATAGGCTTTACCCATACCCGATGCTGAATTCTCAATTAAAGCAAAACCTGCTGAATAAGCAGTAGAAGATAATATTAATAGCGAACAAGATAGAAGTGAGTAGGAAGTGATAGTTGAAGGTGTTAGTCTTGATGAGCATATTGACGAAGAGATTGATGAAGAGAATAGACCTGAAAATTTAATACTTGCTTGTGTTGGCATAGTTTTCCTCTGATTTAAAATAGCCCGATTATCCTACAAGAATAGTAAACTATTCGCCACTTATCACAAATAAAAAATAATCAGGGCAACACAATAATAAAAATATGAAAAAAAGGAGGGGGATGGGTATATTACTGTAACCCTCTACTTGATTGTAAAATCTTTGGGATTACACTTGGTATATGCATTTTACCTGAATCCGCATTGGACTCACGGATTCAGGTTTTAGAAAAGAGCTTGCTAATAACTATTTAATAACTATCTAATATTTAACAATCTCTCTTTACCTTTACTATTAAAATATGGTAAATTATTAAGCAGAAAAATCCACTCAATTAATCATGGAAGATAAATATGTCGGATCAGATATCAAATGATGAGGATATTAGTGTTACGCATGAGTACCTCATTGCAGGAACTGTCATTATATTGTTTGGCTTATTATATTGGTTTCTTAGTGGGAATTTTAACAATAGTTTCCAAAATAACTCTATCAAAACCTCAATCCCTTTAGTTGCTGAAAATACCAGTGCTGATCACAAAACACCCCGAAAAGGTCTTCCATTAACTCAAGTAGTCGGAGCCACTTCAGCGAATGCGAGTATGCCTTCTAAAGCACCAGCTCTTGAAGCTAAATCTCCTGATGCTAACTTATCTGCTACTTCTGAGGTGGTTCCTCCTGAAACAAATATAGAGGAAAGTACAGCTACTTTTGCCTCTGCTGATATGGCTGTTAATAATGGTCTTGACGGTAAACTCGATACAAATATATCATCAGTAACTCAAGAGCAAAAAGAATTAAATAAGCCACTCCCTACTGATAATACCAAAACTACTGAAGTTGTTGACAGCTTGCCCGAAAAATCAGAAGAAACTTCGGTTGATGTTGATAATAATAAGGTTACTGAAGCTACTACGGTTGCAAAGCTTGCAAATAATCTAAGTGAGCCTGAAGAAAAAACTGAAAGCCAACCCGAAAACAAGGAAGTTGTTCCGACCTATTCTCTTCCTGATGGTACACCTATTAAAATTTCTGCTGATGGCTTTGAAGGCGACTTGCAACAGCTATTTCAAAATGGAGAGCTAAATAAACCTCTGACTTTTGATCAAATTTATTTTGATACAGGCTCCACAAAAATAAATGCTAAGTCAGATCGGCAAATTCGTGTGACAGCGGCTTTAATGAATGCTTTCCCCAAAATAAATATTCTATTGCGCGGACATACCGATAACCGAGGCGCACCCACAGATAACTTTCAATTATCCTTAATGCGCGCGAATTCAATGGGTTTAGCCTTAGGTACTTTAGGTATTGATACTGAGCGAATTCGTGTACTTGGTATGGGAGATGGTTTTCCAGTTGCTAGTAATAATACTGAGAAAGGGCGCAAGAAGAATCGCAGAATTGAAATTTTATTACAGTAAACTTAGGGGTGGCGCAATAATAAAACGACTAATTATTACTTGTGAGTTCTTTACGCAGGATTTTTGCTTCTGCTCAAACTATCTCAAATCATTGCGTGGAATGTAAAATGCTATGCGCCTTGAGCTAATTTGATCAAAAATAGAAATCCTCGTTATGTGAGTGGTTTTATTATTTATCTATGCCTTACTACTGTACTACTGTAAAAGTTTCCTAAATCTGCATAAATCATACAGATTCAGGAATTTATTAAGATCGTAATATATCTAGGAGTTAAGCTATGCAAGGATTTATGTCTTCCGTCACAAATGCAATGGGCACTTTAGGCTCAGGTAAACTGGGTCAAGCACTAATAGGGTTACTTATTCTTGTTGTCGGGCTGATCATTGTCAAATTTGTATCCGCCATATTTAGAAAAATGCTCAATCGAGTGAGCTTCTTAGAAAAAAATAACTTAGCAAGCCCTATAGCATCACTAATAAAAGCACTTTTAACCATTTTTGTCTTAATGACGGTACTTCAATACTTTGGTTTAACAGATGTATTAGCACCCCTAAAAGAAATGTTAAATAAATTCCTTGCGGCAATACCCAATATTATTGGTGCGGGTGTAATAGGCTATGCGGGTTGGATTATATCCAAAATTGTTTCTGAGCTTGTAGGCGTTGCTCTAAACAAGGTAGACAGGCAAATAGCAGATAAAACAGGCAATGATAATATCAAGGTTTCTAAAATTGGTAGTGCCTTTATTTTTGCCGCAATTCTTATTCCAATAGCCGTTACCGCATTGGGTGTTTTGAATATCCCTGCCATTACTGAACCTGCATCGGATATGTTGAACAAACTCATGGCAGCAATACCCAATATTATAGGAGCAGCTATTATTCTTGGTGTTACTTATTATGTTGCCAAATTTGTTATTTCAATTTTAGCGGGTATTTTTGAAGGAATCGAACTAGATCAAATGCCAGAGAAACTAGGCATTGCCAGTATGACTAATAATTCAATGACACCGACTAAGCTTATCAATGGTGCTATTATGTTTTTCTCAATGCTTACAGCTGCAACAGCCGCAGTAAACACGCTTGGTATTGGCATTATCTCAAATATATTTGCCAAGATACTAGAGTTTGGCGGTGGGATACTCATTGGTGGAATAATTCTGATAATAGGTTACTTCCTTAGCACAATCGCATATAACAAATTGAGTGAACACGCAAGTACAGGGCTGGCAAATATTGCACGTATCGCCATACTTGGCTTGGTTTTAGCAATGGGGTTAAAGGCAATGGGGCTAGCAGATAATATAGTAAATATGGCGTTTGGATTTACTCTAGCATCTGTCGCTGTTGCACTCGCTTTAGCCTTTGGTTTTGGTGGTCGTGATGCGGCCAAAACAATTGCTAACCGTTGGGTTGAAAAAATTAAGTAATATTTAGAGGGAGGCGCAATAATAAATCTATACTAATTGCGCCACCCATTAGAAAAAAGTCCTAAAGAGCTTACAAATACCTAAATCCGTGAGGCTAATGCGGATATGAGGAATAAGATATTGGTTTCACAGTGGAATTAAAAAGCTCTGCATAATTGAGTTCACCATGCCGTAGTAGCCTCACGGATTCAGGAAATACTAATACAACCACCAGCTTTAAACTGGTGGTTGTTTAGTATTTGTAAGCTTTATCTCTCATATCCGCATTAGCCCCACGGATTCAGGTAAAAGAAAAAAGATGAAAAAAAAGGGGGGGATGGGTATATTATCGTAAGCAACAACCTTGAAGCACTGAGTATTTAATACTAATGATTTAATCTACTTATTATCAATATACCCTTTTCTTTCCTACCCTTTATCAATATAAAAACCTATGTCTAATGTGAATATCAAACAAATGCCTAAGAAAATTAATAAAATTTTAATAGCTAATCGAGGTGAAATCGCCATTCGCATTTTGCGTGCGGCCTCTGAACTCAATTTTACGACCGTTTCTGTTTATACCCATGAAGATCGCTTTTCACCACATCGGTACAAAGCCGATGAAGCTTATCAGATAGGTACAGAAGATGAACCATTAAAACCCTATCTGGATATTGAAGAGCTGATTGAAACTGCTAAGTTACACGCAGTCGATGCAATTCACCCAGGCTATGGTTTTCTCTCTGAAAATGTGCAGTTTGCACGTCGTTGTCGTGAAGAGGGAATAATTTTTGTAGGCCCTGCGCCTGAGGTAATGGAGCAATTAGGCGACAAGGTTCAGGCGAAACAAAATGCCATTGATGCAGGCATCCCCGTTATCCCTGATAGTAAAGAACCTTTAGATAGCCTGGAAATTGCTGAGCGTGAAGCGCAAAGAATTGGTTTTCCAATGATGATTAAAGCTGCCTCTGGTGGCGGTGGTCGTGGGATGCGTATTATCCGTGAAGCTGATGAGCTTGCCACCGCCTACACCGATGCACGTAATGAAGCTGCCAAGGCATTTGGTGATGACACAGTATTCTTAGAAAAATACTTAGACTCACCCAAACATATTGAAGTGCAAATTTTAGGCGATAACTATGGCAACTTAGTGCATTTATATGAGCGAGATTGCTCTGTGCAAAGACGCTTCCAAAAAGTTATCGAGGTTGCCCCTAGTGCCACCTTAAAACAAGAAACACGCGATAAACTCTATGAATATGCATTAAAAATCACTAAGCATGTGAATTATAGCAATGCAGGAACGGTTGAATTTCTGGTAGATAGTGATGAAAATATTTATTTCATCGAGGTCAATCCACGTGTACAGGTTGAGCACACCATCACCGAAGAAATTACTGGTATTGATATTGTTCGTAGCCAGATTCATATCGCCAATGGTTGCAAGCTTTCTGATCCTGAAATCAGCATTCAATCACAGGCTGATATTTCAATCCGTGGTTTTGCGGTGCAATGTCGCATCACTACAGAAGACCCAACAGAAAACTTTAAGCCAGACTTTGGTACGATTATTGCTTATCGAAGCGCGGGTGGTTTTGGAATTCGTCTTGATGTTGGTGGGGCTTATGTGGGTGCTAAAATCTCACCTTTTTATGATTCCATGCTGGTTAAAATCTCTGCTTCTGGGCGCACACTTGAGGGGGCTATTCAACGCGCTCACCGTGCCTTGCGTGAGTTTAGAATCCGTGGTGTTAAAACCAATATTAACTTTTTGCTGAATGTACTGGAGCACCCTACCTTTAAGGCAGGAGAGGTCAAGGTCACCTTCCTCGAAAGTCATCCTGAATTATATGATGTTTCAACACATCAAGATCGTGGTACAAAAACACTACGTTACCTTGCCAAAGTCATCGTTAATGGCAACCCTGATGTTAAGAATTTTGACCCTGATAAGCACTTTAGAACGCCTGTTATTCCAACTTTTGATAAGCTCAGTGGCTATCCTGAAGGCACTAAAAACCTGCTGGATAAATTAGGTGCAGATGGCTTTGTGCAGTGGATAAAAGATCAAGACCATATTTTATATACCGACACAACCTTGCGTGACGCACATCAATCTTTGTTGGCAACTCGTGTGCGTACCAAAGATATGTTAAAAATTGCTGAAGGTTTTGCTAAAAACCATTCTCAATTATTTTCACTTGAAATGTGGGGTGGTGCAACTTTTGATGTTTCTATGCGCTTTTTGCATGAATGCCCGTGGAAGCGATTACAATTATTGCGAGAAGCGATTCCTAATATTTTGTTTCAGATGCTATTCAGAGGCTCTAATGCAGTAGGTTATAAAGCTTACCCCGATAATCTGATTGAAAAATTTATTATTGAATCATGGGAAAACGGCATTGATGTTTTCCGTATTTTTGATTCGCTCAACTGGATAGAAGGGATGCGAAAATCTATTCAAGTCGTGCGTGAGCAAACAGGTGGTCTAGCAGAAGCCACAATTTGTTATACAGGTGATGTGCTCAATACCGATAAAAGCAATAAATTTAATCTGCAATACTATTTAGATTTAGCCAAGCAACTTGAAGATGCAGGTGCGCATACTCTTGCATTGAAAGATATGGCCGGTCTACTCAAACCCTATGCCGCTGAAATGCTAATCCCCGCTTTAAAAGAAGCCGTTGATTTGCCGATTCATTTGCACACGCATGATACCTCATCCATGCAATCTGCTACCCTGCTCAAAGCCATCGAAAAAGATGTTGATATTGTTGATGCCTGTTTAAGTTCCATGTCTGGCTTGACCTCGCAACCTAATTTGAACTCCTTAATTGCAGTAATGCAAGGACAGCCACGCGAGCAAAAATTTGATCTGGATTGTTTAAACCAATATGCAAACTATTGGGAAGATAAACGTGAAGTCTATTACCCTTTCGAGTCAGGTTTAAAAGCAGGAACAGCAGAAGTTTATAACCATGAAATACCAGGAGGACAATACTCCAACCTGCGCCCACAGGCTATTGCACTAGGATTGGAACATAAATTTGAAGAGGTCAAAGAAAACTACGCAATTGTTAATAAAATGTTTGGTGATATCGTTAAAGTCACACCATCATCCAAAGTGGTTGGTGATATGGCAATCTTTATGACCTCCAATGATTTAACCGAAAAAGACGTAATGGAACAGGGTGATACACTGGCATTCCCCGAGTCTGTGCATGATTTATTCAAGGGTAATTTAGGGCAAACAGAAGGTGGCTTCCCAAGTGAGCTGAGCCAATTAGTGCTAAAAAATGACAAGCCATTTACTGACCGCCCCAATGATCACTTAGAGCCAATTGATTTCGACAAGGAGTTTGTTAAATTTCAAGAAAAGTTTGATGAGCAAGTTACCATGCTCGATTTTCTCTCTTATATGATGTATCCACAAGTTTATGAGGACTATTACAAACACCATGAAAAGTTTGGCAATGTCTCTGTATTACCTACCAGCGCCTTCTTTTACGGCTTAAAACAACGTGAAGAAGTGACAGTCGAACTAGGTCAAGGCAAAGTCATTATTATCCGTATGCTTTATTGTTCACCAGCTGATAAAGGTGGTATTCGCACCGTCACTTTTGATCTAAATGGTCAAACGCGGAGTATAACAATAAGAGATGACTCAGCAATCTCAACCCAAAAAGTCAATCGTAAAGCCGTTGATGAGAATGAAGTCGGCACACCAATTTTAGGTCGTCTTTCAGCTCTAATGGTTAAAGAAGGACAGAAAGTTGAAAAGGATACACCGTTATTTGTGATTGAAGCCATGAAAATGGAATCAACCATAACCGCACCATTCTCAGGTACAATCAAGAAAATTCATCTTGAAATAGGAGAAATATTAGAACAGGGAGATCTTGTTATTGAATTTAACTAGAGTTTAGTTTGATTGAATGCTAACCCATCCCCCCCCCTTTTTTACATATTTCTGCAGCAGATAAACCTGTGCATTTGTAGGTCGGATTAGCGATAGCGTAATCCGACAAATCACGGTAATTTATTGACTTACTTAATCAGGCTTTCCTTAAAAAGTTATAAAAATAGGGGGGGGATGGGTATAACAAGAAATTCAAACTAGGAGGAGAAATGTCTAAAAAAGACGCTACTACAAACACAGTAACCATTACAGATAACAGAACAGGAAAACAAATAGAGCTTGATCTGCTCAAGCCAACCTGCGGCCCTATGACCATTGATGTTACTAGCTTATACAAGCAATTGGGCTATTTCACCTATGACCCTGGTTTTATGTCAACCGCAAGTTGCTGGAGTAAAATCACTTATCTGGATGGTGATAAAGGTGTGTTGGAATATCGTGGTTATCCCATTGAGCAACTTGCTGAAAAAAGTACTTTTTTAGAAACCTGCTACCTCCTATTGCACGGAGACTTGCCCAAAAAAGACGAAATGGAAAAGTTTGAATACGACATCAAACATCACACCATGTTACATGAACAACTGCTTCGTTTTTATAGCGGATTTCGTCGTGACTCTCACCCAATGGCAATAATGGTCGGCGTAGTCGCAGCCCTTTCAGCGTTCTATCACGATGATGAAGATATACATGACCCACAAGATCGTATGAATGCTGCGCATCGCTTAATTGCCAAAATGCCCACCATAGCTGCCTGGAGTTATCGCTACGCAATGGGAATGCCTTTTATTTATCCTGATAACTCCTTAGATTTTAGTGAAAACTTTCTGCACATGATGTTTTCCACACCCTGCGAAAAGTATAAAGTTGATCCACTCTTAGCAAAAGCTTTAGATATTATACTAATTTTACATGCAGATCATGAGCAAAATGCCTCGACCTCCACCGTGCGTCTAGCAGGAAGCTCACAAGCCAACCCTTTTGCTGTATTAGCCTCAGGCATCGCATCACTTTGGGGACCAGCACATGGTGGTGCGAATGAAGCCGTCATCAGAATGCTCACTGAAATCAATGACTCAGGCAAACCACTTTCTGATTTCATAGATCGAGCCAAAGACAAAAAGGATCGCTTCCGCCTAATGGGATTTGGTCACCGTGTCTATAAAAACTATGACCCACGCGCAAAAATTATCCGCAAGATTTGCCATCAAATGCTAGAGAGCGGTCAATGCACAGACCCTAAACATCAGAAATTGCTGGATACCGCAATGGAACTAGAGAAAATTGCCCGCGAAGATGACTACTTCGTCTCACGCAACCTCTACCCCAATGTAGATTTCTACTCAGGTATCATCTTCCTTGGTATGGGAATCCCGCTTAATATGTTTACCGTACTATTTGCAGTAGGACGAAGCGTTGGCTGGGTCGCACAATGGAATGAAATGATGGCAGACCCACAAACAAAAATTGGACGACCCCGCCAACTATTTACAGGTGAAGCAACAAGGGAATATCAAGAATTTGAAGAGAGGTAAGATATGGCAATCTATCATTACGACGGCACACAAAAAACCCCAAAAAACTATGTAGGCTATCGAGTTGCTGTTTGTGTAAATGGTAAACTACGACAAAAGTGGTATAAAAACACAACAGAAAAACCCAAGGAAGCCGAAGAGCTTGATAGATTATGGCGTTTTGAGCAACAATTACATAAAGATACAAGAAAACGAGAAAGAAAAGAACGTGTAAGCAACTCTCCTTATGTAACAGGAGTTGCTGGTATAAAAATGAAATTTATTTCTAATGGCAAGCGAATGGTTGCAGGTAAAGTTAAGCGTTATTTTACTCCTGCTTTTGTTGTAGCTGGTTCTAGTAACAACGAGCGTTTTTTAAAAACATTTAATATAAAAACTCTTGGTTATGATATGGCTTGGTTTAAAGCCTGTCAGTTTGCGGAAGAGAAATATGGGGCAAACTTACTTGACAAGATGCTTAGAAAAAAACCACCCGTTGAGCAATTTCATGTAATTTATCGTTGGCAAACACAGGGCGGTAAAAAAATACTACCCAGCAGTTTGCCAGATGAGCTAATCGAAAAAGGTAGCAGTTTAGAAGATTTAATCAATTAATAGATAACAATTTGTTCCGTTAATGTACGTAACATACACACAGCAGCATAGCTACAGAATATTTTTACATGAGGTAGTGGCATAAAATCTATCAAACCTAGACACGATTAAATACTCTGTGGTTCTCTGTGTTATAAAAAATACAAAAACAGGGGGGGGCAATGTCATTGAAATAAGCATAAGCAATTGATATCACTAAGCATACCTGTAACCTTTCCTGCACATAAGTCGTCTACAGCGTATTTTCTCACGCTCAAAACTTCTACCTGGTCGTATCGGTGTCAGGTTTTTGCTGATGGTCTGTATTGAAGCCACCACAGGACAACAAGCAGACAAGATGAGTCTCGACAATGGCTATCTTTCAGGTGATAACTTAGCGGCATTAAATGAAGCCGAGATTGAAGCCTATGTTGCACTCAATCGAGAAGACA
>JALSLM010000153.1 GCA_026988295.1 Thiotrichaceae bacterium | reverse complement strand
GTATTTCATCAATTTTGTATTAATGGGTTTAGAGGAAACTTGTAGATACCCATCCCCCCCTTTTTTTGCATTTTTTTATAGCATAGAAAATCTATCAAAGTAAGCTTGTTGAAGTACTAGATTTGGGTGAAACTATTTAATCCTGAGTTTTTAGTGTCTTTAATAATACATAAACTGCACCTGTACCACCGTCTCTTGGTTTAGTTGAGTGGAATGCTAAAACACGATCATGTTCACTCAGCCAGTGATTTACATGTGTTTTCAATACAGGCTTATTATTGCTCGAACGATGTCCTTTACCATGAATAATTCTCACGCAGCAACCTTCAAATTGTACCGCTTCCTGTAAATAATAAACGAGTATTTTTTTAGCTTGCTTAAGAGATAATCCGTGTAAATCAAGTTCATCAGAAATACGATAGCTACCACTGCGCAATCTTCTGAAAACACTTTTTTGTATACCAGAACGGCAAAAGCTAAGAATTTCTGTGGAATCTACCTCTTCGATTTCCAGCTCGTCAGATAAAGGATCATGAATAAAAAATTCTTTAGTATCATCTCTATTAGTCGGCTTTGATTTTGGTTTTATTACTTCATGGTATGCTTTATCATGCGACAGCGGATTAACACCTGACATAGCCTCTTTGAAGAGATCAGTATCGTGATTATTACGCACTTGTTTGATTTTGGTCTGTTGTTTAATCAGCCTTTCTTCTTTTTGCCTTTTTAGAAGTTCTTTTTTGAGCTGTTTTAGATTAAGTTTTGTCACATGTATTTAGTACGAATATTAATAAGAGTCAATTTTAACACATGAATATTTTATTGAGTAATGATGATGGCTTTATGGCACCAGGAATTAATTTATTGCGTGATAAATTATTAGAAACAGAAAATGTTGTAACTGTCGCACCTGATCGTAATAGAAGTGGTGCGAGCAATTCTCTTACATTAGAGATGCCATTACGAATAACTAAACGTGGAAAACAATTTTATAGTGTTAACGGAACACCAACAGATTGTGTACACCTTGCATTAACAGGGCTATATGATAATGAAGAGCCTGATATGGTTATATCAGGTATTAATGCAGGAGCTAATATGAGTGATGATGTCATCTATTCAGGAACTGTAGCAGCTGCAATGGAAGGGCGAAATTTAGGATTGCCTGCAATGGCTGTTTCTTTAGCTTCACACCACCCCAAATATTATGATAGTGCAGTAATGGCAACCATTACCCTGCTGAAGAAACTTCCAGGCTTATCGTTATCACAAAAGAAACATTCAGCAACAATAATAAATGTAAACGTACCTGATTTACCCTGGAAAGAAATAAAAGGCTTTCAGGTAACACGCTTAGGTAAGCGACATAAAGCAGAACCCGTTATACGCGATAAGGATGCAAGAGGTAATGAAATATTCTGGATCGGTCCAGTTGGTGCAGAAGCAGATGCAGGTGAAGGTACAGATTTTTATGCAATACAAAATCGATATGTTTCAGTAACACCGATTCATATTGATTTAACCAACTATGCTTCGATTCAGAAAATGGGAGAGTGGCTTTGCGAATAATAGATGAACAAGCCATTAAAGGCATGGGAATGACTTCTCAACGAACTCGAGATAGGCTGATAGATAGATTGCAACAAAAAGGTATTAGTAATTTAGATGTATTGCGTATTATGCGACGTGTACCTCGACATCTATTTGTTGATGAGGCAATGTCAAGTCGTTCGTATGAAGATGCATCATTACCGATTGGTCATGGACAGACTATTTCACAACCTTATATCGTAGCACGCATGACTGAACTACTTATAGAACAGGTTGAAAACTTAGACAATGTACTAGAAATAGGCACAGGTTCAGCCTATCAAGCTGCCATATTGGGTGGTTTGGTAAAAAATTTGCATACAGTTGAAGTTATACCTGAACTCTATCGGCATTCACGAGATCTCTTATATAAATTAGGTTACCGTAATATACGCACACATTTAGGGGATGGTAGTTGGGGCTGGAAAGAGGCTGCACCTTATGATGCAATTATCGTAACAGCAGCTCCTGATGAAATACCGAAAGCTTTGATTGAGCAATTAAAAGATGGAGCTAGCATGATTATTCCTGTTGGTGCACAAAATAGTACACAGAAATTACAAATAGTGACCCGCAAAAATAAAAATGACATCAGTGTAACAGAGCATGAATCAGTTGTATTTGTGCCTTTTGTAAGCTCAGAATAAAAAAATTATAAAAAAAGTCTATATGTATATTTGTATTATATATAAATATACTAAAATTATTTTCATGATTAAGTAAAAAAATCCTTTAAAATTAGTCTGTTTTAGCTTATATATAAGAAACTAATTTAGTGTTAGAGTATTAAGGACTGTCTGAGAACTAAGAATTGACTAAAAAACTACAAATATCGTAATCTAATTGTATTAAAATTATTAAATAGAGTTACTATTTGCTTCTTTTGATAAACCTACTTTATAATATTTCTGAAGTTTTCATTCCAATCCTAGGAATTATAAGGTGAGCTTATCAAAAGAGGCGAATAGTCACTCTATTTAACGAATTTGATAAGCTCAGATTATGATGTTTATGGGATTTGCAGTCAATTCTTAGTTCTCGGACAGCCTCCTAGGTCAATATATCGAGATTAGATATTGTACGATAGTCTAGCAATAGCTAGAAATAGAAAGGGGCGTAGATTTTTCTTATGTTTCAAATAAATTAAACAGAAAAAGCAGTCACACATGGAACCAATCATTGATAGATGTATCCAATGATTGGGCTGGTTATCTTATTACTGTGGCAGTTGTGGGAATCTATCAGTTAATAATAGGTAAAAATTGAAGGAAAATATTATGGATAATAAAATTAAACTGTTTGCAGTAGCTTCGGTTGTTGCAGTGATGGCATCAGGTTGTACTGGTTATAATAATCAAGATACAACTACAGGTAGCACGGGGTATTCGTCAGGTTCAGGTGGGTCACAAAATTCAGGGTCAGGGCAAGTAGCTAATAACCGCAATACCTGTGTACCATGCGCAGCTAAGCCAAAAACAACATATACATATAAACCAAGAACCGTAGTAAAACCAAAGCCAAGAACGGTCTACAAGCCAGCTGTTCAAGCAAAAGGGCAATATAACCAACAGTATTATATTGATCGTTGGAACCGTCAGCAAAATCAGGCTCGTAATAAAACAGTAGTAAGAAATACTACTAATACTAGTGCTAATTACGGTAGTGGTTACTACACACCAGATACAGCAAGTAGTACAACCTATTATGACTATAGTTCTGCTGGTCGAAGCAATAATACGGGAAGTCTGTCTACGAGTAATAAAAGTATCTATACAGGTAGTTATCAAAAGAAAACCTATAAACCATACAAGCCTACCACCTATGCAAGCGGTGCTAGCTATACAACTTATACCAGCAATAAAACCACCTATAAACCTGCGACAACAAGCTACTCAGGCGGTTCAAGTAATGGCAATTATTATACGGTGAAAAAAGGTGATACAGTATTTGAAATCATGAGACAGACAGGTGTTTATTGGAAAGACATTATCCGTTTAAATAACCTTCAAGCACCATATAACATCAATCCAGGGCAAAGAATTCGCCTGAAATAAAAGCTGAATCTAATATCTAACAACATTAATTTGATGGGAGTACTAGATCCTAAGAGGCTGTCTGAGAATAGAGAGCCTCCTAGAAATAAAAAGCCCTCTACCCGTGTAAAATAGAGGGCTTTTTTGTGTTCAGAATAAATAATTATTAAATAAATTGTGTTTTTAGATTTGCTGATTACACTATAGCTTTTACAAAAAATATAAGGATTAATATGTCTGAGTCTACAATAATTTATCATAATCCTCGGTGTTCAAAATCAAGAGCGGCAATGGAATTGCTAACTGAAAAAGGGATAGAGGTCGAAGTTGTGAAATACCTAGATACTCCACCAGATAAAGAAACCTTAGAAAAAATATTAGAAATGCTAAATATGGAACCTCGCGATTTAATGCGTAAAGGTGAAAGTGAATATAAAGACAATAATTTAGCAGATGCAAATTTGAGTAAAAATGAGCTAATTGATGCTATGCTTAAATTTCCACGACTAATCGAACGCCCAATAGTGATTAAAAATGGAAAAGCAGCAATCGGCAGACCGTTGGAAAATATTATTCATATTTTGTAGAGAAATAACATGAAACAAGTGCTGGTTTTATATTATTCGCGCCATGGTTCAACAGCAGAAATGGCAAAGATCATTACGCGTGGGGTAGAGAGTGTTGACGGTGTCGAAGCACTTTTAAGAACAGTGCCTGAAATATCACAAACCTGTGAAACAATAGATGCAAAAGTTCCAGAATCTGGGGCACCCTATGTAAGCCTTGAAGAGTTAAAAGCATGTCACGCACTAGCCCTTGGTAGCCCTGGACGCTTTGGCAATATGGCAGCACCGCTTAAATACTTTTTAGAGACGACAAGCTCTCAATGGTTATCTGGTTCATTAGTGGGTAAACCAGCGGGTGTGTTTACGGCAACATCGAGCTTACATGGAGGACAGGAATCAACCCTTTTGAGTATGATGCTTCCCCTACTTCACCACGGCATGTTAATCAGTGGTTTGCCTTATACAGAATCTGAATTGCTCACTACATCAACGGGTGGCACACCCTATGGAGCAAGTCATGTATCAGGTGAAAAGAGTGATTTACCATTAAGCAGTGAAGAAAAAAAACTGTGTATGGCACTTGGTAAACGATTAGCAAAATTAAGCAGGCTTCTTTAAGTGGATATAACAACACTTTGGCGAGCACTTGCGGCAATAGGTATTCTAGGTTTAGTGATTCTAATAGTGCTATGGAATGGCTGGTTATCACCAGTTCAACAAATTCCCCGCTCAATTGAAATTGCCATTTTAGTAATCCCTTTGCTATTTTTTGTGCGTGGTATTTTACATGGTCAAAGAAATACCTTTATTGCAGTTACCTTACTCTCATTTCCGTATGCCTTACTGGGAATCTGGTATATCTACTCAGTGCAAGAAGCTATTTATGGTTATCTTATGCTTTTAGCAAGTCTATTTTTATTTTTTGGTAGCTTACTTAATGTTTGGGTAATGGATAAACGTGATAAGCAAAGAGTTATAAAAACTAGATCTACCAAGTGAGACGGGATAAGTTGTAAGCACCATAAATCTGATAAATGTCTATTACCCATCCCCACCTATTTTTGCATATTTTTATTAGTCCTAGCTACTCACCCGTTGTTTTAATTTCAGCAGTTTTGTTTCTTTGAATGAATAAGCAGAAACATGATTTCTTCCATGTTCTTTCGATACATACATAGCTTCATCTGCATACTTTAAGAGCATGGCGAGAGTTACTTTTTCGTTAATTTCACAATTTACAGTTCCTATAGAGAGACTAAGATTTACTTTAGCTCCCTCCCAGAAAATGGGTGTAGACTCAACTGTTTTACGAAGGTTTTCAGCTATTTTAGCAAGCACCCTAGGACCACAATTATTTATATAGATAACAAATTCATCACCTCCAAGGCGTGCAGGAAGATCAACATCACGGGTACATTGTCGCATTAATTTAGCAATATGTATCAACGCTAAATCACCAGCTTCATGCCCATATTCATCATTAATAAATTTAAATTTATCAACATCAATTAGTATAATACTGGCTCGTTCACCCACTTTTTGCTTGAGTTTCTTACTCACAGTATCTTCAAAATAGCGTCTGTTTGCAATATTTGTTAAATGATCCTTGCTACTAATAGTGTAAAGATACCTATTGGTTTTTCGAAGTTTTTCTGTCGCTTTTTCAATATCTTTATGAAGAGAGTAATTTAGTTTTTTAACTTCTTCATTGCTTTGTTGAAGACGAGTAACCAATGAAGAAATAGCTGTCCACAGTTTGCATATTTCGGCGGGACTATTTTTAGGAATAGCACCAAGGTTAAATGTATCTGAACGTATATCAGCTTCTTGAGACTTTGTGACTAAAGAATTAATTGGCTGAGTGATTTGCCGAGTTAGAAAATAAGCAATGACTAAGGCAAAAATAATTCCTAAAATTAACCATTTGAGAATGGTCATCATAACCTTATCCATAGGAGAATCAATAGCAAGCTTGGGTTGAGCAATAATCACTCCCCAAGAGAGTTTCTCCATTGAGGTATAACCTACATCAATAGCTTCATTACTTTTTCCAAGAAGAGATGATTTATAGCTCATTGTGCCTGATTTCCCATTTCTAAGGTTTTGCACAACTCTATCTTTTGATAGATTAGTAATTTGATTAACCCACTTTTGATTTGGATGGGTGACAACTTTTCCCATAGAATCAACGACTATACAACGTTCCTTACTGCCGATGTTAATATTGCCACAAACTGAATCAATATAATCCAGCCTGATCTCGGCATAGAGTATTCCCCTCTGATTAAATTTTTCATCAGAGATATAGGTTTTTACCAAAACCACAGGACTTTTTGATATTGAACTCCGAAAAACAGGTGAAATAGTGCTGATAGTACGATGTCTATTGCCAAAACTTAAGTATTTGAGATAAGGCTCTTCAATAACCTTATTTTTATTATGAACGGGGGGTTTATAAGCATCTTTGATTGAAATTACTTTAGAATAATCATCAAGAGAGAGATAAGATGCGACAACCACAGAACCTGAGTTTTTAACAAAACGATTCAAATGTTCTTGAATAATATCTTTATCTTCGATACTGGTCAGATGCACCATATTTGCAAAAATTTGAGCAGATTTCTGGAATGAGCGAAAATAAAAATCAATAGATTCTTCAACACTGTGGGCAATCACTAAATGCTTTTTTAAAACTTCTTGCCTGACACTTCCCCACGATTCTTCAGGTAAGCTTGAAGCCAAAAAACCGAGCGGAAACAGCAAGACAAACACGAAGCTTGCCATTACAAGACGCGAAATTGACTGATTGAAGTAATTGTGAACAGCTTTAAACATTTAGTTTTATTATTATTTTTTTCTTAATTTTAAGTGAAACCAAATAATAAAAGAATGTAAAACTGATAAAGGGTCGATAAAGGGTAAATATACTCTTTATAATTTAGAAATTACTCAGAGATTCTCACTATTTGAACAGCTTCAATCAATTAAGCGATATTTGTAATAGGAGTGTATTCTCTGTAATCACTATCACTGTATGCAAGAAAAACAATATTTCGCTGGAAATTTTTTGCTCTATAAAGAGCTTTGTCTGCACGCTGTAACCAAGAAGTAATAGTGTCTTCACTTCTTACTTCAGCAATACCAATAGATACAGTGATAACCTCGTTACCGACACTAATTGTATTTTCTGTGGCTTGTCTCAAATGTTCAGCCAACTTTCCCGCTTTTTCTATTCGGGTATTATTTGCGATAATTATAAACTCTTCACCACCGTATCTATAAACCTTATCTGTTTCCCTTAATGTTGTTTTTAACATATTGGCAAAAGTTCTTAAGGTACTATCACCAACAGTATGCCCGTATGTATCATTAATTTTTTTAAAATGATCTAAATCTAAAATTAGAAGAGAAGATGTGTGAATTTTTTTCTTATTCAAAGCTATTTCATTAATTAGTTCTTCTTCGAGAGAATGGCGATTTTTTAGTTTTGTTAGGGGATCTATATCAGCAAGTTTTGTTAGTTGCTTTTGATAAACCTCTGCCCTTACACTAAAAATATATCCAGAGATGCATACAAGCAGAAGAGAAAAACACACGTTAACTAGCTGTGTTAATGAAATATTGAAGTATGCAATACTCATTGATAGAATAATAAAAAGAATGCTTGTTGCTAAAGCGATTCTTGAATTAAGAAGGAAGAATGTGCCAGTTACAACAGGATAGACCCAATAAATTGATGATATATTTGCTTTTATATAAATAAGTAATAATACAAAAATAGAACAAAGACAAACTGAAACTAATTTTACTTTTAGTGTAAGTTTATCAAGTGATTTGAGCCAGATTGCAAGCACAAAAAGCAAGCATATAGAAAAATCAATCAGAGCAATAATAGGTTCACCATTAGTTGCTTTATAGATACCAAAGCCAAAAATAATTAGTAAAGTTGTTGTAGAAGCAAACACATACAATATTGATTCTACATTATTAACTTGGCTCATAGCCCTTGTTTTTGGTATCATAATCCTCCCCTAAGTTTTTGATGTGAAAGGATAAAGGCTAATTAATAAATAAGCAAATTATTAAGTATTACCTGAATCCGTGAGGTCACTACGGCACAAGACGCAAGCTATTGATTCATCACGGGTTTAAAAAATACCCACTTAACCTATGGGTGAGCTAAGATTTTTTAAATCCCGTGCTAAACCAATATATTACGCCCTGTTATCCGCATTGACCTCACGGATTCAGGTATTAATTTACTGACAAGTCTTATTTTTACTACTCACCCAAAACCAACTCACCAAACACACGAGGATTTTTCCAAGCAGAATCTGATTCAGCATTCCATGATATTTTGGCATCACGAGAATAGCCATTGTCATCATCATTTATCTGAACATCAAAGCCTAAGGTATGCTCTAGTTGTGGCTTTACTCTTAGTGTTGACCACGGAATTGCAATATCAAGCTGATAACCTGATGGGGTTTGTCGCATTGAATATTTAATATCTTTTATATCTTCTTTAGGGGTTTTGCTCCCTACACTAATGGGGCTACCAAGGCGAAAACTTAGGTGATAATCATTAAAGCCATCAAAGGTTTCACTCCTGCTAGCATCAGCATCTATATAAATCTCTATCGAATCATCAGCCCAAAGCTGTTTAGAATCGGCAACAAATTTATCATCAATAACACCAACCCAAATATAAAGATTATTATCATCCCAATTAGCACGCCATCTTGCGGTCAAGTCACGTGGATTACTAATCGTTCCTTGAATTATTTTGTTAATATTTTTAGCTTCTGCTTGATGCAGAGTATGTTGCCCAATTGGCTGTTTAGGGATAATAGCAAATCTAGCCTTGGTTTTATTTTTTTGCCCTGAGATTAAAAATGAAGGTATCCTAGTTGGTTTATTTTGATGGTAAACACTGCCTGCTACACAGCTTTTCCACCAACAAGGGTTAGAATGAATAAAACCTAATAAAGCACGATATTTAGGAGTTTGATTTATTGGTTGTGAAATATATTCTTTAATACCCCAACTACCGTGCCAAGTTGATGGGCGTGGTGCAGAGAAAGGAATAAATAATTTTCCACCCTGCTTTTTCCAGCCAGCTAATAATTGATAGTAAGCCTGTGTCATGCGAAGATCTTTATTCGCTTTATATAGATAAGGAGTTGCACCTTGTGTCATAGAATGTGTTTTATGATGCACCAGATGTTGTCCGCCTTCGTAGGCAATCAAATCGACACCATAGCCTTTTGTAATTTGTGCTTGTTTTTGGACAAACTCTAATAGATTTTTAATAGAATAACGGTTGTTAGGTTTATTAAGCTCTTTAAAAACATCATTGACACTTTTGATTGACCCCATTCGATCCTGAGGGAAATGAAAATAAGCACCAATAGCAATAGCATCCACATACTTATAAGCATTTTGAAAACCTAGCAAGGTTTCTGTTAAGCTCGTATTAGTTGTCATACTACCCATCACACGAATTAATCGCTGTGTGCCGCCAAAAACTTTTTCCCATGCTTTAAAAATCTGCACACTCTTTAATGAATAGTATTTAGAGCCAGCAATATTACGATTCTTATCCAGTTTGAGCTTATACCCAGTCTGCTTCATGTGCTCAGCTTGTGGCACAAAAATATTATTCCAAGCTTCATTCGAGTATTCGATATAAACCCGTAAATTAGGTTTTAATTGCTGTTTTACCATCTGTGCAAACTGGTAAACATACATATTATCTGCATTGTGCGGAATATTAAACCAAGGATCAGCATTGATAATATTTGCTAATCTAATCATTATTTCTAAAGGTACGCCACGCACACCCTCTTTTCCACCCCAAGTTGCTTTATTTAGAGTGGGACGATCAGCCCATGAGCGAATATTATTGCGTGTTATGCCCGACATATTCATAAAACGAATAACTTTAAAATCCTTCATATAATTCAAAAACTCAGGATTAAAAACAATCTGTTTCGCATATCGTTCAAATGAGAGAAAGGCATCATTGTTAGGACATTGATTTTTATTTGCTATATAGCGAAAAGGGTTATTCTTACAAATACCGCCAGGCATCAAAACTTGAATATTACGAATATAGTTTTTAGGATTACTTTTCTCAATAAATAGAGTAGCCGTATAAGTTTTATACAACTCACCCTTTTGGTGCATTGGAGTCAATCGGATAATATCTTTTCCAGGAAAGCGCTTAACTAGTTTAGCACTAGCACCATAACGAATCTCACCTTGACCTTGATATAAAACCGTATATTCACCCTGAGGCAAAGCTTGAACAGGAATTTGCGCTAGAAATCGCGTACCCGCCTTGCCACCATTTAAGTCTTGCGGCCAGCCATTCGCATCAAATTTCACATTACCTTTAGTAAACCAAGGTCGAGCCTCATCAAAGGGTAGCGCATAACGAAACAAATCAACAAAAGGAATGCTTGAATCAACCTCCAATGCTTCATTGGTATTCATGCCTAGAGGAGAGTTTAAATTAGGCGGTGGAGCAGCCATTAAAATATGGCTAAACACCAATAAAAACAGAGAGATGGTGAAATGGATGAATCCTTTCATAATTATTTTATTATAAATTCAGCAATACAAAGTAACACCCTGACTTCTTTTGAGCAGAATGGTTCTAATATCATTGTGAATAATTAACCCCTTAATTAGTTAAGCTAATTATAAAAGAAAAACAAGTCATGAGTAAATAAACTCTGAATTCATTAGATGAATACAGATTTAGGTAAATTATTAGCAATATAAAGATATTGATAGGTACAGAACAACTTTATAGATAGCCAGCCCCCCAGGGCAAACGCATTAAAAATGTTAATTTAGAAGGGATTGTGAGATATTCCTAGTTTTCTCATTAAGGTTATATCATGAACTCCTGTATTTCTACTTATTTTTCAGATATTGAAGATCCTCG
>JALSLM010000152.1 GCA_026988295.1 Thiotrichaceae bacterium | reverse complement strand
TTGGCACAAAATCAGGCAACATGGGCTTTTTCTTCCCACCAATTTCTAAGCATAGCCTGTTTAAAACCATTATCTTTGACGGCGCATTACCACGCAAAACCTTCTCAATGGGTGAAGCAGATGAAAAGCGTTTTTACTTAGAGGCACGTAAAATAAAGTAAATTGCTAAAGGAAACCTTGATTAAGTCCAATTATTTTTAGCTTGCTAAATTCCTGAATCCGTGAGGCTACTACGGCATGATGAACAAGTTATTGATTCCACAGCGGTTTAAAAAACACCCGCTTAACCTATGGGTGAAGCTAAGATTTAGTGAGCTTCCCATCTGCGCTAGCAGATGCTGAACTCAATTATGCAGAGCTTTTTAATTCCACTGTGAAACCAATACCTTACCCCTCATATCCGCATTAGCCTCACGGATTCAGGAAATTCTAATCAACTTAATTAGGATTTCCTTAAAGAAAAATATGTAAAAAAAGGGGGGGGATGGGTTTATGTTGCCTGTGCATCCTGTGATTTTGTAAAAATGAGTGGTATATCAATAGAATGACCTACATTGTAACAAAAAAAATCAATACCCCCTTTGGCGATATGCTGACAGCGAGTACAGATAAAGGTATTTGTTTGTTAGAGTTTACTGATACCAATAGACTAGAATGGCAAATACCAAATCTTGAGAAGAGTTTCTCTGCCACTGTTAAAAATGGAGAAACTCTTTTATTAAAAGAACTTAGGGTGCAGTTAAAAGCCTATTTCTCTGGAAAACTACAGAGCTTTGATCTTCCGCTTGATACCAGAGGAACGCCATTTCAAATGCAAGCATGGGAGGCTTTACTGACTATTCCGTATGCTGAAACACGTTCTTATCAAGAGCAGGCAAGCATTATTGGAAAGCCAAAAGCCTATCGCGCTGTTGCCAGTGCAAATCGTAATAATCGTATCAGTATTATTATTCCTTGTCATCGAGTCATCGCTAAAAATGGTAGTTTAGCAGGATATGGTGGCGGTCTTGAACGCAAACAATACTTACTTAATCTGGAAAAAAACGCATAATGAAATTGGTAGCTTGGTGCTGAACTTGCGAAGCCCAACAAAGCCTTGCGATGTTGGGATTCGTGCCTCAGCCACAAGCGACAGAACTTTATTGTCAGGCATGAGCTGATCTTGTCGCTTTTGCGCTCCCTCGTTAGGGTCTAAATCTTATGCTCTAGCAAGCGATAACGTACAGTTGCCATGCCAATATCTTTTTTTCCACTTAGATAAATGCCCGCCTTGTAGTAATTCATTGTTCCTTTCCAGCGTGCTAAGGATTGCGTTGTTTTAAGTTTTTTATTTACCCAGATCTTCACACGGTTATTGCGCACACTGATACTTATCCGTGTAAAGCGATTATTTGGGCGTTTACCTAAATCAACATAATGTATTTTTTTATGGTAAGGGCTTGGTCTGACAATTGCCCAAAAATGATCTTTGAGTCCTTTATGTTTTCTTAACCAGACAATACGTAAAGGTGGAAAGCTAGGCTTTTCAGCATGAATTTGCATAATTGTAATTTGTTTGATAGTACGAGGCTTATCTAATGCAAACTCTGCTTTGAGTAATTTAGATCTGCTTGAGTTTATCTTCCAAGCATTTGGACCAAAACGTAGCTCAGAACGTACTTTAATTTTTTTATGCTTTTTTCTAGCTTTAAAGGTCATATAACGTCCATCGCTTAAATAGAAATTAGCTTTTGCAACGCCCTTAAAATCCCCAAAGTCTATTTGCTTTTTAATTGGAAATTGCAACTTTGATTTTTTTAGTGCATCACGAAAAGTGGATACTTTATAAGGGGCTTCATAGGTAGATTGATAAGCAGATACAGTCATAGGAATTAAAAATGTAATAACTAAGCTAATGACAGTAAAAAGAGATTTAGACTTCTGTTTGATCGTGTTTTTCATCTGTTCTCCATATTTTGTTAGTAATTTTTATAACTCTTACCTGAATCTCTAGGAGGCTGTCCGAGAATAGAGAGCCTACTGCGAAAAAGCTGAATTTGGCTAGATTTTCCTCCAATCTTCGGCGAATAGAACAACTATTCCCCTCAAATCGGTGAAAAATCTAGCTCAAATCAGCTTTCCCTCGCTACGACTCCTATTCTCGGACAGCCTCCTAGGAGGTTGTCTGAGAACTAGGATTGGAATGAAAATTATAGAAATATTATAAGGTGAGCTTATCAAAAGAGGCGAATAGTTGTTCTATTTAACGAATTTGATAAGCTCAGATTCGATATTTATGGGGTTTTCAGTCAATTCTTAGTTCTCGGGTAGCCTTCTAGTGACTTCATGGATTCAAGTCTTACACATTAGTTAAAAAAATGACAGAGTAACAAGACACGAAGATATATGGTAGCAAAGATACGACGGAATGCTGGTGCTCCATCAATTTTGGATTGCTTTCTTCGGGATAAATTTGCAGATATTGTACATACCATCCCACCTTTTTTTGTATTTTTTATAATAGAGAATCACTGAAAAACATAGAGAGCCACTTTTAGCTTGTCATAAAACAGCTATTAGCAAAAAATGTAAAAAAAGGGGGGGATGGGTATATACTTTCTTATCAACTAGAATCTGAATCCTATAAATAATTTTGTATGAAAAACCCTCGTTTAATCTACCGCGTTATACTCAAAGTATTTGCATTATCAGGGATAGCTATTCTGCTATATGTACTGTTTAGCTCACTTTTTATCGAGAGAAATCAAAGCACATCGAGTGATAAACCAGATAATTTAATAAAGCTAGATTTAACTGGAATGAAAGCCAATAAAATAAAAAAAGTTAGCTGGGAAGGTAAACAGATACTTGTGCTCAAGCAAACTGATACACTCGAATATAGGGTGTTTTTCAATACAGGAGACTCAGGAAATTGCCCACTGTATTATGCCGCTAATAAATTTAAAGATACCTGCACAGGCACTTTATATGATCAAAATGGGCGTGAAATCAACCAATCAGTCGCTAAATATTTATTGAAACCTCCTTATCATTTTAAAGGCAATGTGTTAATTATCGGGAAATAATCATCGGGTCTGTGTTTTTGTAGGTCGGATTAGCGATAGCGTAATCCGACAAAGTACGATAGTCAGCAATCGGAAATAATTGGAGATAGTCGGATATAAATATGCCAAGTTATACAGGTTCATGTCTTTGTGGCTCAATTCAATACAAAGTTAATAAGATGATGCCAAAAATGGGGCATTGCCACTGCCGTATGTGTCGCAAATTTCATGGCGCAGCTTTTTCAACTTTTGCTGAAGCTAAAAAAAAAGATTTTCACTGGGTAAAAGGAAAAAAATTCCTAAAAAGCTATCAAGCAGAAAATGGAACAATACGTCAGTTTTGTAAAAACTGTGGTTCAAGCCTAATATTTCAAGCTCTTCATACGAGTGACGAAGAAAATG
Organism: Thiotrichaceae bacterium; assembly: GCA_026988295.1. Taxonomy (GTDB): domain Bacteria; phylum Pseudomonadota; class Gammaproteobacteria; order Thiotrichales; family Thiotrichaceae; genus Cocleimonas. The sequence goes on along the minus strand of JALSLM010000152.1, from coordinate 7,760 downwards.
AAACCGTTGAATTTAGCCTAGGAACACTGGATGATAATATCGAATTAAAGCCTGATGCACATATTTTTGCTGGCTATAAAGCAAATTGGGTAGAAATTTGTGATGATTTGCCCCAGTTTTATGAAGATAGAAGCTCATGCCTGATTATTAAATAGATTGTAAATTTATTAATACCCATCCCCCCCTTTTTTTGCATTTTTTGTTACACAGGGTCACATCGTTATTTCCACAAGTACTACCATATTCGTCATTCCCGCATGTTTTTAGTGGGAATCTTGCTATACATGCACGTATTTTATACACAAAGTTCAAACAGATCCCCGCTTAAAACATGCGGGGATGACGGTATGTTATATTTACTTGTTCCCAAATTTATTTGGGAACGTAGTTAGGGGAATTTATTCCCCGTGAGATAAGTATACGGTAGCCTGCACGGTATGGAGGAGGGTATTGTTATACACAAAAAAAAGCCTCGTAAAAATACGAGGCTTTTTTTGTGTTCTATAAAGGAAAGCCTGATTTAGTTGATTAGTATTTAGCAAGCTAAATTCTAATCGACTTAATCAGGCTTTCCTTAGGGTTTCTTAATGTAAACTTTTGTTTACTTATGAACACCTAGCTTGTCTCTCCAACCTGGGTAAAGTTGGTCGGCATCACCTGGGAATGACTCGAATGCACGAGCAAATTCTTTATGCTCTTTAGCAAATTCAATTGGGTCAGCACCTTCTAAGTAACACTGGTAAGATTGCTTCAATGAGATAGCACCGTCAGCTGGGCTGTCGATGTGACCATAAGAACCACCACCAGATGTGTTGATGACATTACCATGACCAAGATTCTCGAAGAATCCAGGTAGACGTAGTGCATTCATGCCACCTGAGATAATTGGTGTTGTTGGCTTCATGCCATTCCATTTTTGGTAGTAAACAGGGCCTTGGCACTCATCACGCTCAATCATATAAGCCATAATCTTGTCTTCGTTTCCGCCTTCCATTTTGCCGAAGCCCATTGTGCCTACGTGGATACCAGAAGCTCCCATTAGACGTGACATTTTCGCAAGAATGTAAGCCGTGTAACCACGCTTAGAAGATGGTGAAGTTACTGCACCATGACCTGCACGATGGTAGTGCAAGTACTGTGATGGGTATTGGCGACGAGCTGTTGTAACCATTCCTGGTCCACCAACGTAACCATCAACTAGGAAAGCAACGCGAGGTGCATTCTCTCCGAAAGTTTCAAGAACGAAGTCAGCACGAGCACACATTTCATGATAATCATCAGCTGTAATATTAGCAGAGAATAGCTTTGCTTCGCCTGTCTCATCCTGTGCGCGGTTCATTGCATCACGAACAAGTGGAAGTACTTTTTTCATAGGGCAGAAAACTTGGTTTCCTTGTGGCTCGTCATTCTTGATGAAGTCACCACCCAACCAGAATTGGTATGCCGCTTCTGCAAATGGCTCAGGGCGTAAACCTAATTTAGGCTTGATGATTGTACCAGCAATGTAACCACCATTATTGTAATCACGACCAAGAAGTGCCCAAAGATCATTGATTGATTTGGCAGGACCATCAAATAATGCAAGCATTGCAGGTGGTACATAAAAGTCAAACATTTGTGCGTCTGCAACATCACCCATGCCTTGGTTGTTACCAATAGCAAGTGTTAGGAATGAAACGATCATTGCGCGACCATCAATAACGTTGCGGTCAAATAATTCGTTCGGGTAGGCAATTTTCATAATGCCTTTAGCTTCGTCGATTTCATAAACTAATGCGTCAACGCCTTTAGTGAAATCATCAGTGGTAGAAACTTCTACGTTAGTACCTGTTGAAGACTCCGCTGCAAAGTGAGCCGCAGTTTCTAAATAACCGCCAAAACCTGGCATTGGGTGCATAGTGTAAGCAACAAGTATGTGCTTGCCTTCTGATACGAGTGTGTCTTCATCAAGACTTAAATCTGCATAACGACCAGACTGATCCATTGTATAACTCCTTATATAAGTTTTAGTCTGAAACTATCATATTGATATTTTCAGTGCGCGCAGTATATAGAACTATCAAAATAAGTAAAACTGATTTATTCTAATTAAAACATAAGTAAAACTTGGATCAATTTTGAACATTACCTTAAAACAACTGAAAATTTTTGAAGCGGTGGCAGAAACACAAAGTTATACACGCGCTGCTGAAAAGTTAAATATGACTCAGCCTGCCGTATCCATGCAGATGAAACAACTTGAGGAGACTATCGGACTTCATTTATTTGAAAGGCAGGGGAAAAAAATAGTCATTACCTCAATAGGTGCAAGAATGCGGGAGCATGAAAAGAAGATATTACTACGTTTTAGTCGCTTGCATGAGTTTCTTAATGTATTACAGGATAAAGATGAGAAAATTACAATATCTGCTGCTACAACAGCAAATCATTTTGTGACGCATATGATGGCAGATTTTAGTCGCCATCATCCAAATGTTAATATTACCCTAGATATTACCAATAGAGAAACGCTTGTAAGCCAGCTACAAAGCTATGATCCAGATTTTGTTATTATGGGAGAGCCTCCCAAAAAACTTGATCTTGATTATCAGCAGATTATGGAGAATCCATTAGTCGTTATTGCATCGGTAGATCATCCATTTGTGGGTAACGAGAGGAGCAAAAAAATCTCCATGAGGGAAATTATTGAGATGCCATTTGTGGTGAGAGAAGAAGGCTCGGGAACAAAAGCAGCTATACGTCGTCATTTTAAAGCAAATAAACTCAACTTTGTTAGTTCTTATGAGATGAGTAGTAATGAATCAATCAAACATGCTGTTGTGGCCGGTTTAGGTCTTGGGATTGTTGCATTGCATACGATAAAGCTAGAGCTTGAAGCAAAAAAACTGGTTATTCTAAATGTTGAAAATTTTCCGTTAGAGAGATATTGGAATTTGGTTTCACGAAAAGGCAAACGGCTGTCGCCAGTTGCATTAGAATTTCAAGATTTTATTTTAAAGAGTGCTTCTTTTTATCAACAAAGTTATAAGGATTTGTTGCCAAAATAGGGTTAAAACCTGATCAGGTTCAACTATTTTCATGCTCAGGTTTGACGATATGATCAATAGCCTGGTTTTGTTGCTTGGGTTTTTTTGAGGTTTTATTAGCTAACTCCAATATTAACTCATCGATTAAAAGATCACATTCTCGAAGTGATTCCTCACTAATTTTGCTATTTTCCTCTTGTTGTACTACTTGTATAGATGCTTTTTCGCGTATTTTCTTGGCTAAGAATTCAGTGTTATTTTCATTCCATGGGAATTCATCTTGAATGGTATGAGTATTTTGAGCGCTAAATCCACTTTGTAATGGCTCAGTTAAAGTTTTAGAAAGATTTGGCTGTTCTTTCTCTGTCTCTTTCTCACTTTCCTTTTTTTCTTCAGATTGCTGAATGATATCTTGATCTGATGAGTAAAAATCAGGATTATCATAGGGTATTGCATTATAGGAATATATTTTGTCACGATAACGAATCAAGATAGCACCTAACAGTAGGGCTAGAATTGTGTAGCCTAGATTTGTTAGTGATAATGAATTTTCTGAGATTAATGCAAGGCTTTTGCTTGTGAAAAATGAATTATCATTAGTAATAGTTTTTGGGCTTATCTTTTCTTCTATTTGGGCTTTTGTTTGTGGTTTTGCTAATGATGCACTTCGATTTTTATATTCATTAACAAGAGTTTGAATATTTTTTTTGCCTCGGTTTTCTTTTATCTTTAGTAAAAAATCATCCTCAGAAAGAGCTTTTTCTAAGTCATTATAACCTACTGTTATTGTAGATAAATCACCTCTTAATTCCCTAATTCTTTTCTGTAATTTGCTGATGGTTATATTGCTATATTCTAAAGCTTCAATCGCCTCGACGAAATTTACAGTTTTTGGATTGTTTGATGAGTGCTCATTAAAGGATTCTTCTGGACTTTTATTTAAAGAAACCTGATTATTGGTTTGTATCTTTGTTTGAGCAATATTTTTAAGCGTATTAGTGTGTTTGGCAGTCGTTGACCTTGCTTTTTTGCCAACAAGTTCTTCATAGGTAGGTATGCGTAGTTTTGCACCTGACAGTAAAACTGTCATTTTGTTTTTTGAAAAAGCTTCTGGATTCGCAATAAAAATGGCTTTCATCATTCTGGTAAAAGAGATACCTTCAAACAGATATTTTTTAGTGATTTCTGAGAGGGTATCTCCAGGCTTTACCTTATAAACATCTAAATTTTTGGAGTTTTTTTCTTTCCTTTTATAGATTTTTTTTATTTGTTTTTTTGAGGGTATATGTAATACAACACCTTTTTTTAGCTTATTAATATCATCATGTATAAAGGCTCTGGGATTTGCACGATGAATGCTTTTCATCATCTTTTTTAGTGATATTCCTTTGTGCCTATAATATTGAGCTATTTCTGATAAGGTATCTCCTGACTTAACTCTGTATCTTGATACTGAATCTCTTGATTTTGTTGTAGAAGAGAAGGTTTTGTGGTGGTGTTTATTCTGCTTCTTTTTTGTTACAACTGCCGCAGTATGTGATGTTTTTTTGGGCTTTAGTTTTGCTTTGTATGTTGGAGGGTTAAGCATTACGGTGTAGTCTTGATAAACAATACCTTTTGTACTTTCAACCTCAAGAATAAAATTTAATATGGGTGAGTTTATGGGGTGGCTAGAACTCACTACAATAACTGGCTTTTTTCTTAAAATTTTAATTTTAAACTTTAGATAGTCTAGTTCAGCCGATCTTTCTGCCCCTAATTTAGCAAAAATTGATTTAGGTGCAAGTCTAATTTTGAGTTGCTTCGCTTGTTTGCGACTGGTAAATAAAATGGGGATAATGCCTTTAAAAGGCTCACCTAAATTTGAGTAAGATTTTACTTCACCTAGATTTAAATCTTTAAAATTACTCGTTAAAGTCTTTGCTGGTGCTATTGTGGGAGAGGCACAGGCCATATAAACGGAAAGTACTAAAGCTTTCTTTTTCACACCAATTGATCCTGTCTTTTTTTTATTGTTTTTATAATGTTTTTTTTAAAAATTATGCCATTCTTAAAAGGCGATACTAACTGTTAAAATTACAGTATTATGTGATTAAATACTATGCATGATCGACTAATGGTATTTTAATCTCTGTGTAAATTATTAATTCTCTGTACCTTAATCTACTGTTTCTTGTTGAACCCTATGCTAGAATTCCCAACTGAATTTTATTGTATAAGTTCTGAATTTGTGAGCTTAGTATGGCATGATATTTGCCCGCTATATTTCCGTAACTTCACAAATTCAGTTAAATCAGATAGGCATATTTTTAAATGACAAGATACATCTTTATCACCGGCGGTGTGGTTTCATCCTTAGGGAAAGGCATAGCAGCAGCTTCATTAGGTACTATTCTTGAGGCGAGAGGCTTGAGTGTCACCATGATGAAACTCGATCCATATATTAATGTTGATCCTGGAACCATGAGTCCATTTCAACATGGTGAAGTTTTTGTGACCGAAGATGGTGCTGAAACTGATCTTGACTTGGGGCATTATGAGCGTTTTGTAAACTTTACTGCCACACAGTTAAATAATTTCACGACTGGAAGAATCTATAGTCGCGTAATACGAAAAGAGCGACAAGGTGATTATTTAGGAGCTACTGTTCAAGTTATTCCACATATTACTGATGAAATTAAACGCAGTGTACGTGCGGGTGCAAAAGGCTATGATATTGCAATGGTTGAAGTTGGTGGAACCGTTGGTGATATTGAGTCTCTCCCTTTTATGGAAGCTCTGCGCCAAATGGGGGTGGAAGAGGGTAGTAATGCTCTCTTTATGCATTTAACCTTAGTTCCTTACCTAGCTGCTGCTGGTGAGTTAAAAACAAAGCCCACTCAACACTCAGTAAAAGAGTTACGCTCAATTGGTATTCAGCCAGATATATTGCTATGTCGAAGTGAAAAAACACTACCTGATAAAGAACGAAAGAAGATTGCTTTATTTACCAATGTAGCTGAGAAAGCTGTTATACCTGCAATTGATATGGACAATATATATAAGATTCCGCTATGGTTGCATTCACAAAATCTTGATCAAATTGCAGCTGATATGCTAAAAATAGAAAATCTGAAAGAGGCTGATCTTTCAGACTGGGAAAAAGTTGTCAATGGTATGGCATTCCCGAAATCTAAAGTAAATATTGCAATGGTCGGTAAATATGTTGACTTAACAGAATCTTACAAATCTTTGAATGAAGCATTGAGCCATGCAGGTATTCAGACAGAATCAAAAGTGAAAATTCGCTATATTGATTCGGAAAAGCTTGAGACCGATGGCATAGATGTTCTTAAATCTGCTGATGGTATTTTAGTGCCAGGTGGTTTTGGTTCTCGTGGTGTTGAAGGTAAAATTGCCGCGATTCAATATGCGCGTGAAAATAATGTACCCTACATGGGAATTTGCCTAGGGATGCAATTGGCAGTTATTGAATATGCTCGCCATAAAGCAGGGCTTGAAAAAGCCAATAGTACCGAGTTTGATCCTGAAACACCTGACCCTGTGATTGGATTGATTACAGAGTGGATGACCGAAGAAGGGCAGTTGGAAAAACGTACTGAAAATTCAGATATGGGTGGAACCATGCGCTTAGGTGGTCAAAAATGTCACCTTCAAAAAGGTACACTGGCACATAAGACCTATGGTAAAGACGAAATTGTAGAACGTCATCGTCATCGCTATGAATTTAACAACCACTATCGTGATATTTTATCTAAAAATGGATTGGTTTTATCGGGTGTTTCTCATGATAAAACACTGGTAGAAATGATTGAATTGCCGAATCATCCTTGGTTTATGGGCTGTCAGTCACATCCTGAATTTACATCTCATCCTCGCACGGGTCATCCCTTTTTTACAGGGTATATCAATGCAGTTATTGAATATAAAAAATCAAAACGAAAAAGCTAAGTATGAAATTATGTGACTTTGAAGTTGGTGAAAATAAGCCCTTTTTTCTTTTATCAGGCCCTTGCGTCGTTGAATCAGAAAAGCTAACGCTAGAAATAGCAGCGACATTAAAAGAACTCACTGAAGAATTAGGTATACCCTATATTTTCAAAGCATCTTTTGATAAGGCAAATCGCTCTTCACATGCTAGCTTTCGTGGTCCTGGCATTGAAGAGGGATTACGCATTCTTGAGAAGGTCAAGCATGATTTAAATCTGCCTGTGATAACAGATGTGCATGAAGATACGCCTATAGATGAAGTTGCATCAGTCGTCGATGTGATGCAAACTCCCGCATTTTTATGTCGTCAAACTAACTTTATTCAAAGCGTAGCAAAACAAGGAATTCCTGTTAATATCAAAAAAGGGCAGTTTCTTGCGCCGTGGGATATGAAAAATGTGGTAGATAAGGCAAAAGCTACTGGCAATCAAAGTATAATGGTTTGTGAACGTGGTTATACCTTTGGTTATAATACGCTGATTTCAGATATGCGTGGGCTTGCAACTATGCGTGAAACTGACTGTCCAGTTGTTTATGATGCAACCCACTCAGTACAACAACCAGGAGGGCAAGGCAACTGCTCAGGTGGAGAGCGTCAGCATATCCCCGTACTTGCAAGAGCAGCAATGGCAGCCGGAATTGCTGGGATTTTTATGGAGTCACACCCAAAGCCTGAAGAGGCTTTAAGTGATGGCCCTAACTCATGGCCAACAGGACGCATGAGAGAATTGTTAGAGATGCTTT
>JALSLM010000151.1 GCA_026988295.1 Thiotrichaceae bacterium | reverse complement strand
CGGGGTTGCAAGGTTTACTCAAGCAAATCTATGTCAAAGTTGCTGATGAATCATTTCAACTCAATGGAAAACGCCAAACAGATAGTCGCATTAGTATACTGACAGGTGTGCATCGTGCCGATGTCAAAAAAATTCGGAATGAGAATCCTGAGCAGTCGACAGCGAAACAAATCAAAGCTAGTTTGAGTGCGCAGATGATGTCAATCTGGACAGGGCATCAAGCCTATTTAAATTCGGATGGAAAGCCAAAAGCTTTATTTAGAAGCAGTCATGAAGGCACTCCCTCATTTGAACAACTGATACTCTCTGTTTCAAAAGATAAGCATCCTCGTTCTTTTCTTGATGATTGGCTTAACCAAGGAATTGTGAAATGTCTTCGAGTAGATGAAAAAGAGATGATAGTCTTATCAGATAAAGGATATATCCCAGAAGCTGATTATGAAGAAAAACTATTCTTTGCAGGAAAAAATATAGGTGATCATTTATCCGTTGTTGCAAATAATTTAGAAAATACCGAGCCTGCAATGTTTGATCGTGCCGTCTATTATCAAGAGCTGACCAAAGAATCAGTCAATGAATTAGAGGCTCTAGCCAAAACTAAAATGTTGGAGGTATTGGTTGAAATAAATCAGCGAGCAAATGAATTACAAGAAAAGGACAGTACACTAAAAACTGCAAATTATGGAATGCATGTAGGTGCTTATTTTTACCATAATCATGCCAAGGGGAAATCAAATGAAAAATAATCTTTTAAGAAAGCCAAAGCTAAAGACAAAGACAAGCTATTTTCTATTGGGTAGCTTTATTGGCTTAAGTTTTTTGATATTAGCTTCTTGCTCAAGCCCTGAGAGAATTGCACTATCGCCCATATCGGGTTTTGGTGGAACAGGCTATAAACCTTCTGGTTTTGGTGGTACAGGCATTGTAGGCACGATTACCGAATTTGGCAGTATATGGGTAAATGGTGTTGAAATTCACTATGATGATAACAGTCAAATTAACTCAAATTTATCCACTAAAGATACGCTTAAATTAGGCGGACAAGTTGTTCTTGAAACTTTGCAGAACAATGATAAGACTGAAACTAAAAAGATTAGCATTTATTATCCTATTGCAGGAAGAATCACTCGTATAGAAAAGAATCAAATAATATTAAATAATCAATTTGTTATTAAAACTAGCCGCGCCAAAATGGACAAAGGTATTCAACTTAAAGCAGGTGAATATATTGCTATAAATGGCTTTGAAGTATCGGCAAATCAATGGGTGGCAACACGTATAAATCACAACCCTCAACACAAGGTTTTTTATCAAGAAATACCAGAGCTTAACTTTTCCAAGTCAGTCAAGCAGATATTAATAGAGAGTAGTGCAATACAGTTACAAAAGTGGAAGGCAGAAATTAAAGGAGAAATAGATCAAGCTTCAAAAAATCTTGAACGGGTTATTGTTATTGGTCGAGTTGATGATAGTGGTCATATAAATATTGATGCTATTGAATCTTATGCAAGTTTACCAAAATCAATGAATAAAAAGAGCATGTTGGCAAGATATCACTCTCTTATGTTTAATAAGAAAAAATCCACAAGAAAAGGAGCAAAGAAAGGAGTAAAAAAAGGAAGAGATAATCAAAACAAAGATAAAAATAATCATTCTAAGCAAGGTCATGGCTTTGGAAATGGTGGTGGTTTTGGATATAGCGGAGGCTCAGGCAACGGAGAAGGCTCTGGCTCTGGCAACGGAGGAGGATCTGGCAACGGCGGCGGGCATCATTGATAAAAAGTTCCTGTAAATGGTCTTGTTTTTCACTGATTCGCTTTCGGAAACCCTGATCAAGTCCAATTATTTTTAGCTTCGTGCTAAATTCTAATCGACTTAATCAGGATTTCCTTTAGGATTTAGTACACTAATAAGTACTCCAGCAAGTTTAGTTTGACGGGTGTAGAACAAATTTATAGATACCCATCCCCCCCCTTTTTTTGCATTTTTTATAACATAGAGAACCACAGAGTTTTTAATCATTTTCAAGCTTGAGAGAGATTGCTTGGCTGGTAGTGGGTTAAATCTATATTTTTGTAGGTCAGATTAGCGATAGCGTAATCCGACAAACTACGACAGTTAGTTTAATCTACACTAATGCATCAAACCAATATTGATGGAGTGCTAGGAGATCTCTGTTACTATATAATAGTAACATTGTGAATAAGGAAATCCTGATTAAGTTGATTAGAATTTAGCCTAGAAAAACCTGTCGCTATTTTTCACGAAGCTAAAAATAATTGGACTTGATCGGGGTTTCCATAATTAAGGTTAAATCAACCAAAGGAGAAACTCGATGAGTTTAATGGGTACATTAGGTAAAGTTGCTATGGGTGTTATTGTTGCTAAAGGTGTTGGCAAAATGATGGGTTCTGGCAGCAACAGTAGTAGTGGAGGTGGGCTTCTTGGAGGGCTGCTAGGTAGTTTAACAGGTGGCAATAATACTGCGAGTAGTTCTGGAGGTGGTTTATCAGATTTACTTGGTGGTCTTGCAGGAAAATCTGGTTCTGGAGGAGGGCTTGGTGGTATTCTTGATTCATTAGGCGGTGGTTCTACTAGTCAAAGTAGTGGTTTAGGTGATATTTTTAATAATGCATTGCAGGGTAAAGAACCTGAGCAAGTGAATGATGAGCAGGAAAAAGAAGCAGAAATTTTACTTCGTGCCATGTTAAATGCGGCTAAATCAGATGGTGAAATAGATGCTGAAGAGCAACGTAAAATTACTGAGCATTTAGAAGATATTTCTGAGGAAGAGGCTAATTTTGTTCGTAAAGAATTAAATTCACCACTTGATGTAGAAGGTTTTATTAAAAGTGTTCCTCGTGGTTTGGAAGAGAAAGTATATTTTATGTCTTTATTAGCGATTGATTTGGATTCTGAAAAAGAAGCTAAATACCTGAATCAGCTTTCTCAAGGGCTTAGTATTTCACATGATGTATGTAATCAAATTCATGAAAAATTAGGTGCTCCTGTATTGTATAGCTAGTACTTGAACAGGTTTGCTTCGAGATGGGTAAAGAATAAATTTTTAGATTCCTGTACATACCCATCCCCCCCCCTTTTTTTGTATTTTTTCTATAATACAGAAAATGCTGGGGAATCGCAGAGAGCCGCAGAGTTTTTAATCGTGCTCAAGATTGAGAGAGCTTGCTAAGCCCACTGTTGATAATAGTGGGCTTTTTTGTTGGGTATTTTGCAATATATTAGAAATATGTCTTACCACTTATCAGTAAGATTTCAACTTTTGGTCAGACTCGCTTAAAATGGAAGAAAAAAGTGGTCAAAATGATAAAACAATTCACATTAAACAAACGAGAAGAAGAACAGCTAAGTGATACTCAAGGGAGAATTAAATTTTTTATTGCTGATGAAAATGGTGTTGATCGAGTAGTAACGGGTTTAACTTTTTTAAATGAAGATAAAGTTGCACAAGGTATTTCATCTGAGCATAAGCGAGAGCTGCCTCTGATTGAAAGCCTCTTCAGGTTAGAAATTGGTGAGGTCATCGATGTTGAATTTGACGCGTATAATAAAGTGTATTACCGTGATCTTGATAAGACTGTGAATCAGTTGGCTTATGATACAGTTCTTGAAATGGAAAAAGAGAAAAACTTTTTCTATCGTATTGCTAAGATTTTCAAGGGGCAAACACTGCCAGAGAGCAGAAGCAAAAATCCTGCATTATAAATAGGAAAGCTATTTTATAGTTTGTCGGATTACGCTATCGCTAAATCAACCTACAAAAATATAGATTTAATCCGCAACCCAAAAAAAAGCCACGTAATGTTTCACATTACGTGGCTCTAAGACATCTTATGGAGAGAGATGTTTAAAAAACCATTAAACTACTTTATAGGGGTTTTGGGAAGAGAATTTGTAGAATTTTTTGGCGTAACTGGATTCATTGGCGCAAAATAGTAGCCATAGGGGGCTACAGGTCTATTGTATGCTCTATTATTCCAAGGCATTGAAAAGCTATTTCCCTTATTATTCCAAGGCATATTCCAGCTATTACCATTATTGTTCCAAGGCATTGAGAAGCCATTACTATTATTGTTCCAAGGCATACTCCAGTTATTACCGTTGTTATTGTTCCAAGGCATATTCCAGTTGTTGCCATTATTATTCCAAGGCATGGTCCAATTGTTACCGCTATTGTTCCACGGCATATTGTTTGTTCCGTTCCCATTACTTCTAAAACTATTTATGCCATTTCCATAGGTATTTGCGACAGTGTTTCCATTGGCGCTTCCATTAACATCAGTATTTCCCTTGCCACGACCTTGGCCGTGTAGATTACCAGCGGTGGAAAGGTCGGTTTTTCCCTTTGCTTTAAAGTTGATGGTGAAATCAATTTCACCATCGGCATCACCTTTTACTTTGCCCCAGCCATTTGTATTAGCGTTAGCATCTCCTGCGGCATTACCTTGGCCATTAGAATTACCGTAGGCCGTTCCATAGCCAGTGCCATTTCCTGAACCGTTATTGAAGCCATCAAACCAGTCAGCAGAAGCCGTGCTACTAATCACTGAAATAGCCATTAGGGCTGCGGGTGTTGTTAATTGAATTTTCATGTTTATTCCTAGCGTTGTTTGGATTAAGTATATTAGGATATTCTAATATAGATTAATTGTAAAGCAGTAATTCTATTTAGGAAAACCTGATTAAGTCGATTAGATTTTAGCGCAGAAAAATTTGTCGCTATTTTTCACGAAGTGAGACGTAATAGTCATTCTATTGCACCGAGCTTCGTGGAAAATATCGGCAGATTTGGCAAGCTAAAAATAATTGGACTTGATCAGGCTTTCCTTAGGAAAACCTGATTAAGTCGATTAGAATTCACGGCTTTTAATTTCACTATGAAACCAATACCTTATCCCAAAAATTCATAATAGTCTCACGGATTCAGGTATGTTTATATTGGATTCCAAAGAAATATATTTTGACATTGGTAAATTAGCGTATTATTATATAAGAATATTCAGTTTAACGACTGAATGATCCTCCATCCTCCTTTGGTGGTATTTGAAGCAGCTCATATTGAGCTGCTTTTTTTTAATCAAAATCGCTGAATTCAATACGAACAATAGAGGTAAGACGCTGATTTACTGTAGATTTTAATAAAACATTAGCTTTGCTCTTAGGTTAAATGGGTATTTTTTTAGCCTAAGGTGAATCAATAGCTTATTCACAGTCCGTAGTGAACTAACGGATTCAGCTTGAAGTGAGAATTCTTACATTGCCTCTAAGTTTCGTGTCTAAAGAAAAATAATTTAGAATTAATGTTAACTACTACTTGAATCATGGCTAATATTCTCATAGAATGCCCCGCTCTTTGAATCTATTAGCTTGCATATAAAATGCAAAAAAAAGATTCGCTATAAAAAATTGATTTAAATAATGCTCGCAAAAGCATTATTTTGCTTATTTAAATTAGAATGTACGTTCCATATTCAGAAAGCCCTAAAGATTAAATAGGGTGTATCATATTTTGTGAAACGTATATAGACCTTCATTTCTGGAGAATTGAAATGGGAACTACAGTCAGTACAAAACCTGCTGAAGTAAAACGAGATTGGTTTGTCATCGACGCAGAAGGTAAAACCCTTGGGCGTTTAGCAAGCGAAGCGGCATTACGTTTGCGTGGTAAACACAAGCCAACTTATACACCACATGTTGATACAGGTGATTATATTGTAGTCATTAATGCCGAAAAAATTCGTGTGACAGGAAATAAGGCAAAAGATAAAATCTATTACAAGCACACTGGATATGTTGGTAATATGAAATCAATTAGTTTTGAAAAGCTAATTGATAAAGCTCCAGAGCGCGTTATTGAACTAGCAGTTAAGGGCATGTTACCTAAGAATCCATTAGGGCGAGCAATGTATCGAAAATTAAAAGTTTATGCAGGTTCTGAACATAATCATCATGCTCAACAACCACAAGCATTAGAGATATAGAGAAATAAAAATGGCAACTACACAATACTACGGAACAGGTCGACGCAAATCATCATCTGCAAGAGTCTTTATGCGTAAAGGTACTGGCACGATTACAATAAATAAGCTTGCAATCGAAGATTACTTCGGTCGTGAGACTGCACACATGATTATTCGACAGCCATTAGTGACAACAGAAAATGATGATCAGTTTGATTTCAATGTTACTGTTAAAGGTGGTGGCGATAGTGGTCAAGCGGGTGCAATTCGTTTAGGTATTGCTCGCGCATTACTTAAATATGACGAAGGGCTAAGAGGAACACTAAAAAAAGCAGGCTTCTTAACTCGTGATGCTAGAAAAGTTGAAAGAAAGAAAGTTGGTCTTCATAAAGCACGTAGAGCTACACAGTTCTCTAAGCGTTAATTTTCTTTTTTACTAGTAAGAAAAATAAAAAAAAGCCACCTTTTTTAGGTGGCTTTTTTGTGGGTTTAAAAAATAGACTTCTGTTTCAGAGTGAGTGGGCTTCGTGGCTCTCCATCCATTCGTCCATTAATATTGATTTGATGGATACAAGATAAATTTGTAGACACCCATCCCCCCTTGTTTTTGCATTTTTTATATCACAGATAGTCTCCTAAGCTTGAGAGAGATTGCTTGGCTGGTAGCGGGTTAAATCTGTATTTTTGTAGGTCGGATTAGTGATAGCGTAATCCGACAAGGTACGATAGCTAGCTGGGTTAAGAAAATCTTGATCAAGTCCGATTATTTTTAGCTTCATGAGTTCTGCTGACATTTTTTTGCGCTAAATTCTAATCGACTTAACTAGGTTTTCCTTAGTGTCCTGTTGTAAGGATGAAACAATTATAATGCCCTATTCAGGTTCAGTGTTTTGAATTTTTCCATATTTCTATACTAATATTGATCTGTACTTCTAAAAAGATGTTGCATTTCTGCAACACTTTTCATATACTTTTCCCAGTTCTGCGTGTGTTGTTGCAGAATAACCAAAAAAAGCGGTATAATCCCCACGCAAATTTGGAAAATTTTAATTATATTATAGATGAAAATCTATATTTAACAATGGAGTCAAAAAATGAAAAAATTACTCGCACTTGCTGTAGCTGCTGCTATCACAGTACCTATGGCTGCAATGGCTGATACTACCGTTTATGGTAAAGGTCATATGTCTATTGGTAAAACAAAAGATGTTTCTGGTATGTTTGTTGAGTCTCACAGCTCACGTATTGGTCTTAAAGGATCAAATGCACTAGACAACGGTTTAACTGCAACACATCAATTTGAAATTGGTTATAACTTCACTGATGAAGAGGGTTCTTTAACTCCTCGTAACAGTTGGATTGGTCTAAAAGGTGGTTTTGGTGAGTTCCGTATTGGTCGTCAAACAACTCCTTACTCTATCGTAGATGATGCGGCTGCATTTACTACTCGTGAAGATCATGGTTTACATACATTCCAACGTGTGCCTAATGCGCTAGCTTATATCAATAAATTTGGTTCTGTTGGTGTTGCATTAGCTTATGTTGCTGCTGGCGAAGCTGAAGGTGGATCAGGTTCTGACTCTATCACTAACCTTTTGGTTAACTATAGTGCAGGTCCAATCTATGCAGGTGTTGCAATGCAAGATGTGCCTACAGGAAAAACAGGTTCAAAAATTGCTCTTGCATACAAAGGCGCAAACTACGGTGTAGGTGTGAACTTTGAGAAGCTTCCTGGTTCTGGTGAAAAAGTAACTACTGTTGCTGGTAAATACAGCTTTGGTAAAGCTTACTTAGCTGCTCAGTATGGTAAGAATAAAGATACAGATGATAAGCAGAAGACTATTGAGCTTGGTTACGGTCTTGGTAAAGGCACAAAAGTTTATTATGAGTGGGAAGATCTTAAGACGGTTAAATCTAACCGTATCGGTCTAGTACACAAGTTCTAATTCATTGTTGAGTTAGTACTTTAAAAAGTGCTTAAAAAGGCTTCCTTCGGGAAGCCTTTTTTGTGTGTTTGAAAAAAATGCTAAAAACAGGGGGGATGGGTATTACTACAAAGACTTAGTAGGTCGGATTAGCGATAGCGTAATCCGACAGGGTGCGATATTGGATTAATCTACGCTAATCGTAACAAACTACAAATCATAGGTTTAGTCTTCTAGGAGGCTGTCCGAGAAATAGGATTGAAATGAAAATGCCAGAAATATTATAAGGTGGGCTTATCAAAAGAGGCGAATAGTTGCTCTATTTAACGAATTTGATAAGCTCAGATTATGATGTTTATGGGATTTGCAGTCAATTCTTAGTTCTCGGACAGCCTCCTAGGAGACTGTCTGAGAATAGAGAGTCTACTGCGGAAAAGCTGAATTTGGCTATATTTCCCCCCAATTTTCGGTGAATAGAACAACTATTCCCCTCAAATTGGTGAAAAATCTAGCTCAAATCAGCTTTCCCTCGCTACGACTCCTATTCTCAGACAGCCTCCTAGTGACTTACGAATATCAGCGATGGTCATATAAAGTTTATCGGGTGTATCTATAAAATTGGAAAATCCAAATTTTTTATAGAATTCTATCGCGCCTTCTTTTGCATCGACAATAATTAAAGTAAAGCCCACAGTTTCACTAGCAGATAATAATTTTTTCAGGGAGTCTATTAAGAGCCACTCACCAAACCCTTGTTTAATATATCGTTTGTCAACCGCTAAGCGAGCAATAAGTCCCGCAGATTGTGTATTTTTATGTTTCTTTTGAAGTGGCTTGGGTAGATGATTTAAATCTAAAGAAGTCATTGTTAAAGTATAATAGCCAATAATATGATTGAGCTGATTAATATCTTCTAAAACAAAGGTTCGTGTATTATCTCTTGCAGATTGTTGATTTGCCATTAAGCATAAATAATTATTTAAGGCATCAACACCACAGTCAAAGCGTTTACGATTATGACGTTTTTTGTCGAGTATAATGCTAATCACATTCTTGCTCTTTGATTTTATAGTGTTGAGCCGCTTTGTGTAGTCTTGAATGGCATATTGCTTCAGAGTCTAAAGCCTCAGTTAATGCAATGGCATCACGTTGACTTAACTTTATAGCTTGTTCATCACTTAAAATTTTCTTTGCTTTTTCAATAGCGGCATTTAATACAAATGAATTAAGACTTGAAACTCCTGATATAGCACAGGCTTGCAATAAAATATCTTGAGTTGTGGAATCAATTCTAGTGGTAATGCGAGGTAAGGAAGGCATAATAACATTCTCATAAGTTGTCAAACTGGCACATATAGGATTAATTTTACAGATATGCTCAGATAATTCAAGATGTGTCACTTTGGCACATTTTTTTTATTATTGGATAAGATTCTTGAGTAAGCTCTTAAATTAGATAAAAAATGTCAAAAACAGGGGGGGATGGGTTGTAGAGGTTTAAGCTATAAGCTAATAAAAAAATCTGTGTTATTCGCTTTTCCTGTGTTAATTTAGCTACTCTAATTAAATCAAACAAATAATAAAACGCTATGCAAAAACGATTTTCCTCTAAAGATTTTATTCTTTACCTCTTTCTTATTATCATTATTTTACTGATTCTGTTGGCTATGTATCAGGTTGATCGGCAGTGGAATAAGCTGACAAAACTAGAGCAATCTTTTTCGGCTCAATCTAAAGATATTGGTAGTTTACGTTCGTCATTGGCTGAGCTTGAAAGAAAGCTAGATAGGAAAATAGCCCAAGGTGCAGTGTTTTCTGCTATTAATAACAATTCCAATGCTAATAGTAAAAAGAATGCTGATAATGTTGATAATGCTGTTACAGAAAATCAAGAAACTGTGCCAGCATCTTTTAAACGTGCCTTTGATGCCACACAAAAAGCGGACTACGCCAGTGGTGATTGGAAGATTGGCTCTTTCTCATCAACCTTAAAAACACTCACACCGTTGGTATCCAACGAGGCAGATACCTCTAGCGTACATGCTTATGTGCTTGAATCTCTGCTTTCAAGAGATCCTGATACGCTGGAATGGTCGGGGATGCTAGCAAAAAGCTGGAAAGTCAGTGATGATGGTTTAACCATTACATTTGAATTACGCCATAATATTGTCTTTTCTGATGGTGAGCCAATGACCGCAGAAGATGTGGCTTTCACCTATACCTTTACCATGAATAAGGCAATCAAAGCCCCGGCACAACAAGCCTATTTTGAGCCGATTGAATCAGTCACAGCAGCGGATAAATATGAAGTTGTGTTTAAATTTAAGCGTCCTTACTTTATGGCATTGGGTATGGCGGGTGGTATGGAAATCTTGCCAAAACACTTCTATCAAGAATACCTAGAAAAACCT
This sequence comes from Thiotrichaceae bacterium, assembly GCA_026988295.1. GTDB lineage: Bacteria > Pseudomonadota > Gammaproteobacteria > Thiotrichales > Thiotrichaceae > Cocleimonas. The sequence goes on along the minus strand of JALSLM010000151.1, from coordinate 971 downwards.
GAAGAGTTTAATACCTCAAAGGGCTTATTAATGGGAAGTGGTCCGTATAAATTAAGTGATCCCAAAAACTGGTCATCCGATGAAGGAGGTGTTGATTTAGTCAGAAATACACGCTATTGGGGAGCCGTGCAACCTGCCTTTGATAAGATCATCTGGCGTGTTATCGAAAACCCAAGTGCGCGTTTAACCACCTATCGAAATGGTGAGTTAGATGCTTATGCCGCTCGACCAGTTGAATATAAAAAGCTCAAAGAAGATGCGCAGATTAAGCAAATAACGGGTGATAATCAGTATGAATATATGGCTCCCACCGCAGGCTATGCCTATATCGGTTGGAATCAAGTCAAAAATGGTAAAAGCACACGCTTTGCTGATAAACGTGTGCGTCAGGCAATGACCTTTTTGACCGATAGAGAAAAAATCATTAAAGATATATTGCTTGGCTATGCAGAAGTTGCCATAAGCCCATTTAGCCCACGTAGCCAACAACATGATAAAAATCTTAAACCCCGCAAAGCTGATCTTGAAAAAGCCAAAGCACTGCTCAAAGAATCAGGTTATGAAGACCGTAATGGTGACGGTGTTCTTGAAGATAAAGAGGGTAATGATTTTGAATTTGAACTGGTCTATTCCCAAAGCAGTGAAGATACGGCACGCATGGTTTTATTAATTAAAGATATGTATGCACGAGCAGGTATTAAGCTCATTCCCAAACCCACTGAATGGCCAGTGATGATAGAAATGCTGAATAAAAAGACTTTCGATGCCATTACACTTGGCTGGACCAGTGGTATAGAAACTGATATTTATCAGATGTTCCACAGCTCTCAGGCAAAGACCGACGGCAATAATTTTATTAGCTATAAAAGTGATGCACTAGATAAGATTATCGAACAGGCAAGAACCATTGTTGATGATGAAAAGCGTATGCAAGTCTGGCGCAAGGCAGAAGCAATTTTCTATGAAGATCA
>JALSLM010000150.1 GCA_026988295.1 Thiotrichaceae bacterium | reverse complement strand
TGCACCAGAAGGTAAAGTTGAAGTTATTGAGTTAATGTGGCTTGGTTGTCCACATTGTTATACGCTTGAGCCGGCAATGCTTAAATACAGGAAAAACCATCCTGAGTTCGTTGATTTTAAACAAGTTCCTGCCATGTTAAACCCTAGCTGGGCAAAAGATGCAAATACCTATTATTTAGCTGATATTCTTGATCCAACGGGCGAGAAAGAACTTATCACACAACTCTTTCAGGCAATTCATGATCAAAGAAGAAATCTACGCAATCCAGCTACTGTAATTCGCCTTTTTAAGCAGTTTGGCTACACAGAAGAACAGGTAAAAAATGTACAAAATTCAATGGCATTTCAAGCTAAATTAAAAAGAGCACAAGAAGTTGGTGAAACTTCAAAAGCTCAATCTGTTCCTGCTGTTATTATCAATGGAAAATACCGCACCAGTGTTTATATGGCAGGAAGTGAAGAGAAGCTCTTCAAAGTAATTGATATGCTAACTAAGAAAGAGAAAAAGTAATTAAGGAAAACCTGATTAAGTCGATTAGAATTTAGCACAGAAAAATCTGTCGCTATTTTTCATGAAGATCGGCAGATTTGGCAAGCTAAAAATAATTGGACTTGATCAAGGTTTCTTTATTAAGGACTAAGGAGCATCATGTGCGTAAATTAAGCTTATTCGATAAAATCATTAATGAAGTAGATCAAGCTATGCGCACTGTGCATACATTAGCACCTACCACCGAGCGTCCAAATCCTGCTGCACATATAAAAGTAGAAACCCCGCTAACGGAAGATGAAAAAAAGCTATCAATCCGTCTTATGCGTATTAATCATGCAGGTGAAGTATCAGCACAGGGTCTGTATCGTGGTCAGGCATTAACAGCCAAACGAGAAGACATACGCGAACAAATGGATCGCTCTGCAATGGAAGAAAATGACCACTTAAACTGGTGTGAATTACGTCTTACTGAGCTAGACGCAAAGAAAAGCCTGTTCGGGCCACTATGGTATATGGGGTCATTCACAATTGGAGCGGTAGCGGGATTAGCAGGTGATAAGTGGAGCCTTGGCTTTGTAAAGGAAACAGAAGACCAAGTAGTAAGGCATTTGCAAGAACACATAGGAAAATTACCAGTAGCAGACACCCCAAGCATGGCAATTTTACAGCAAATGAAAATTGATGAAGCACATCATGCTGATGTTGCAGTAGAAGCGGGAGCAGCTAAACTACCACTACCCGTACGCAAGATTTTAATGCCACTAATGTCAAAAGTAATGACTAAAACCGCAGCAAGAATCTAAAAAGTATGAAAAAAGGGGGGGATGGGTATCCTATATCTTGGATATCCCCATCCCCCCCTTTTTTTTTGCATTTTATAATACCCACGGACTCAGGTGATACAGACAGCCAAAGAGTTTTTAATTGTTCCCAAGCTTGAGGCAGCCTCTTAGGAGGCTTAATGATGCAAGATGAAGTACTTGTATAAATGAATAGTCAACAACTTTAAAACCTAATGTGCTTGATCCCAGTTGTCTCCAATTCCTGTATCAACAATTAATGGTACATCGAGTTTTACGGCATTTACCATGCGCTCTACAATAATGGGTTCAACCTGTTCTAGTTGGTTTTCGGCAACTTCAAAGACGAGTTCGTCATGTACTTGCATTATCATTTTAGTGTCGGTGGTTTTTTCGCGTAACCAGTCACTCACTGCAATCATTGATATTTTGATAATATCGGCGGCTGTTCCTTGCATGGGGGCGTTGATGGCGGTGCGTTCTGCCATTTTGCGTAACATGGCATTTTTTGCATTGATATTGGGTAGGAAGAGTTTGCGCCCAAAGAGTGTTTCAACATAGCCTTGTTCTTTGGCTTTTTCGCGGGTGTCTTCCATATATTGTTGTACGCCTGGGTATCTCTGAAAATAGCGTTTTACATATTCGGCGGCTTCAGTGCGTGATACATTGAGTTGCTTGGCGAGCCCAAAAGCTGACATGCCATAAATTAGCCCAAAGTTGACGGCTTTGGCAGCACGACGTTGTTCTGTTTCAACCTTATCTAAAGTAATGTCAAAAATTTCAGCTGCGGTGGCGCGGTGAATATCTTTGCCTTGTGAGAAGGCTTCTAGAAGTCCCTCATCTCCAGACAAATGCGCCATAATGCGTAATTCAATTTGTGAATAATCTGCGGCTAAAATTTTAAAGCTTGTGGTATCTGTTTTTGGGGCGATAAAGGCTTGGCGAATGCGCCGACCTTCGGCATTTCGTACAGGAATATTTTGTAGATTAGGTGTGCTTGAAGATAGGCGACCTGTTGCTGTTACCGCCTGATGATAAGAGGTATGAACTCGTCCTGTTTTTTCATTAATTTCTTTAGGGAGTGCATCAGTATAGGTGGATTTTAATTTGCTAAGCCCTCGATATTCTAATAACCAACGAGGCACATCATGTTCTTGTGCAAGTTCTTGCAAAACATCTTCGGCTGTTGAAGGTTGTCCTTTGGGGGTTTTGCGAATTACGGGTAAATTGAGCCTATCTTCACTAAAGAAGACTTCCTGAATTTGCTTGGGTGAGCCTAAGTTAAACCCACCCCCCGCCTTTTTGTATATTTTTTCTTCTAACTCTGCCATACGGCTAGTGAGTTCTTTGCTTTGAATGGCGAGTAGCTCTGCATCAATTAATACACCGTTGCGCTCAATATCAGATAAGACCTTGAGTAGAGGCATTTCAATTTCACGATAAAGTTTTTCTTGTTGTTTGCGAGGCTTGAGCTGTGGCCAGAAAAATTTATGCAGACGCATAGTCATATCGGCATCTTCTGCCGCATAAAATGCTGCTCCTTGAGTGTTGTTTTCTTGATTTGGTTCTAATTCGATTTGGTTAAAGGTGAGTTGTTTTTTGCCTTTGCCTGCAATATCTTCAAATTTAACATTAATATGATTCAAGTGTTTTTTGCATAGTGTATTCATATCATGTCGATTGGAAACTGAATCTAAAACATAAGATTCAAGCATGGTGTCGTGGGTAATGCCTTTTAGCTCAATATCATAATTTAGCAACACAGAACGGTCATATTTAAGATTTTGCCCAACTTTAAGTGCTGTTGGGTCTTCCAGGAGTGGTTTAAGCTTTGCTAGTGTTTTATCAAAATCAAGTTGTTTAGGTGCGCCAATATAGTCATGCGCCAGTGGCAAATAAGCGGCACTGCCTGATTTTATACAAAATGATACGCCAACCAGTTTTGCATCCATATAAGCTAAGCTAGTGGTTTCGGTATCAAAAGCGAATAGGGGGGCTTGTTTGAGCTGCTCAAGCCACTTGTCTAATTGCTCTTTTGTGAGAATGGTCTCATAGTTAACTTCTTTAATGTCCTCAATTTCAGGAATGGCTGTTTCGATAGGCTCATTTGTATCTGCTGTTTCTGTCGTTAAGCTGATTTCTTCACTAGATTCAGATTGCAATTTGCTTAAACGAGTACGAAAACCATACTTTTGATAAAGTTCTGCTAGTTTTTGAGTATTTACCTCATTAAAACTTAAATATTCTGGTGAACAATCAAGCTCTAAATCACATTTAATCGTGACAAGTTCATAAGATAAGGGAAGGTAGTCCAGTGCTTCGCGTAGATATTCACCAATTTTGCCTTTGAATTTATCAGCATTTTTCATAACTGCTTTTAGTGAGCCATATTGGTTTAGCCATTTTACCGCTGTTTTAGGACCAACCTTATTAACGCCAGGAATATTATCTGATTTATCTCCCATAAGAGCCAAATAGTCACGGATTAATTCAGGTGGAACACCGTATTTATCAATCACGCCCTGCCGATCAGAGTAAGTATTCGACATGGTATTAATGAGATGCGTTTGCTCATCAACCAACTGCGCCATATCTTTATCACCTGTCGAAATAATGACTTTGCCATCATAGAGCGTTGACATCGTGCCGATAACATCATCCGCCTCAACACCTGGCATAACAATCATAGGGTAGCCCTGTGCTTCGATTATTTCATGCAGTGGCGCAATTTGATCACGTAATTCATCAGGCATTGGTGGTCGAGTTGCCTTGTATTCGGGGTACATATCATTGCGAAATGTTTTACCTTTAGCATCAAAAATAACCACCATGTGTTCGGGCTTATAGTCTTTGCGTAGCTTGTCTAGCATACTTAATACGCCGTGAATGGCATTAGTCTGCATACCGTCGGGGCTGGTTAAAGTATTGGGCAATCCATAGAATGCACGAAATAAATAAGATGAGCCATCAACAAGAACAAGTGGACTCTGTGTGTTTTCAGTATTTTTATCAGACATGATTGTTGCTATACTTGAATAATCAAAAAGAGACCTGAGTATAAAGGCATGACTGCGACTTCTCCAATAATTCCCACTTTTAAAACACCTGTAACCGCACAGATAGAATCACTGCGCCCTCATTATTCGGCTGATGAAAAAGAAGCACTGAAAAATGAAATAAAAAAGCTGTTAAAAGAACAAGATGCAGTTTTAGTCGCACACTATTATGTCGATCAAGACTTGCAAGAGCTGGCAGAAGAAACAGGCGGCTATATTTCTGATTCGCTAGATATGGCAAAGTTTGGCAATCAGCATCCTGCAAAAACACTGATTGTGGCTGGGGTGCGTTTTATGGGCGAAACAGCAAAAATCCTAACCCCAGAAAAGCGCGTCTTAATGCCCACTTTAGACGCTGAATGCTCGCTAGATTTGAGTTGTCCGATAGAAGAGTTTTCCCCATTTTGCGATGCACACCCAGATCATACCGTGGTGGTTTATGCCAATACCAGTGCCGATGTGAAAGCCCGAGCTGACTATGTAGTGACATCAGGTATTGCGCTAGATTTAGTCAGTTGGCTAGGCAAGCAAGGCAAAAAAGTATTATGGGCTCCTGATAAACACTTGGGTAACTATATTCAGAAAGTATCAGGGGTTGAAATGCTACGTTGGCAAGGGGCATGTATCGTTCATGATGAGTTTAAAACACGCTCACTCGGCGAATTAATAGAAAAACACCCAGAAGCAGGTGTGCTAGTTCACCCAGAATCACCCGATGAAATTATTGCATTAGCAGATGTTGTTGGCTCGACCACACAAATCATCAATGCAGCTAAAGACCTTCCTAACCAAGAATTTATTGTCGCCACAGATAAAGCCATTTTCTATAAAATGAAACAGGCAGCACCCAATAAAAAGTTTATTGCAGCACCAACTCACGGAGAAGGCGCAACCTGTACTAGTTGTGCGCATTGTCCGTGGATGGCAATGAATGGCTTGCACAATTTATTAGAAGTTCTAAAGACCGGCAAAAATGAAATCTTTGTGGATGAAAAGGTTCGTTTAAAAGCATTTCAATCGACTCAACGGATGCTGGATTTTGCTAATAACTTAGGGAAACCCTGATCAAGTCCAATTATTTTTAGCTTGCGCTAAAGTCTAATCGACTTAATTAGGTTTTCCTTAGGAGCATGAGTGGAATAATTTTTTTATTCAGAGCAGATTTTTAGATACCCATCCCCCCTCTTTTTTTACATTTTTTATTGTCATGGCGTCATCATCGTTGAGCAGATGATTCCTTTGTTTAGTTATATCCCTCCTATCCCTCCCTGCTTCCTCTAATAAGGGAGGGTCAGATTGAGCTTTTATTTATTTGATTCTGCATGGATACTTAGTTGTGGGAATGGTATATCCCAGCCATTCTCGGTACAAGCATCAACACACCAGCGCTGAATAGAACGACGTAAGCGCATATAAATATCAGCAACGCTACCTTTAAAGTCTGCGATAACTACAAGGTTAAGTGATGAATCAGCCGCTAATTCAAACTCAACATTAATATTATGAAAATCATCTTTGTAGCCTTCTTCTATAGCTCGTTTATTTAGTGCTGCCTTTAGAGTTTCGACAATTTCATTTGTGCTTTGTTTTTGGTGGGTATAACTAATACCAATGGTTTCTTTGATTCTAAAGCTCTTTGATATATTCTTTGGTGAAAGTGCTAAAAAGTCACTTAGTTGATAGGTGATAACCGCTCCACCACGTTGAATTAATTGTATAAACTCCATTGAAATGCCCGTGACCTTGCCCCGAATTCCATCACTTAAATGCACCCAATCACCCCGTTTACAAGGAAACCAAGGTTCGCCTTGTTCCACTGGGCGTGAGCGTAAATCAACCAGCTCGTTGATATCAACACGCTGACTTAGACCTGCGACAGGGTTTTCTAATATCGAATACATATTGATATTTTTTACACGCCAAGGAATGCCATTCAGTATCAGTCGCTCACCTTCTCTGACAGGACCAACATTAAGAAATAATTCAAATTGTCCCCAATATCGGGGAATAATGCTTCTTAGTGTCCAGGCAATACTGATTAGCAAGAGAATTCCCAAACTAAAAAGAACCCAATCTTCTTCCAAATAGAAAACAATCAGTGGCCCAAGAATAATAAATAAGTATGTAATAAAGCGGTGTAGCAGATCAGTCACTCGCAGAGGAACACTTCTGTGTTGTGCTCGATAACCTTTTATAGTGCGAGTAATGAGCTTATGGATAAACCGAGATATAATCAATACAGCAATAACCGCCAAGAGTGCTTGAATCAGTGTCCAACCACGGCGTTGAAAAAAATCACGGAAATAACTTTCTGATTGTTCCGTAAAAGAAATTCTTTGCTCTTCAATTTTTGCTAATTGAAGTCTTTTTGCCTGTAACTCACTTTGAATAAAAACCAGTTGCTTACCCCAGCTTTTATTCATTTTAATAAGCACCTTTTTAATTTTAGGATTTTTATTAGCGCGATTTAATAAAGCGATATTCTCAAGTGCTTCTTTAGCAACAGGTTCACGTTGCTCATAATAGGCAATTTGTTCGCGTAATTCTGATTTTTGACGCACATCACTGGTGGCGTGTTTCATTTCCTTCAGGGCAGGCTCTAGCAGTGAGAAAATCTCTTTTTTTAGATTGAAAGGCTCTGGCTTACTTGCTCTTAATATACTTAAATCAGTATTAGCAGCAATATTTTCAATATTATTAGTCGTACCTTTTAACTTATCTTCTACCTTTTTTTGTTGCTTTTTTATATCAGCTTTTTCGCTATCCGAAGCTGCTTTTCTCAGGTCTTTTCTGAGAGTCTTCAAATCTCTTTTAAGTTGATCTTGCAGCTCAACAAAACTTAATAGTGTTGATAATGTTTCCCCCGTTAGTTCTGATTTAGGTATATGATTTTTTGCGCTACTGATATTAGGAGAAAAATATAGCAGAAATAATGCAAGAAAAAGCACTAACTTGCTAATTAATAAAGGTAAGTTCGCTAATGTAGTAGTCTGTGTGTAAGTGATATGATTTATTTTTATAATTTTCATTTGTTATTTGATAGTGTTATGCGCCTTTTCTTAAACCCTAATCCCCTTGTTTTTTTCGGCTATGATACCACTAAATTGTCTACTTACTAGTCATCACAAATAAATAAATGTAATTAGGTTTAAATTAGAAAAAATGAAAAAAAAGGGGGGATGGGTATGTATATATGCAGTTAAATATCTATGTTACCCATCCCCCCCCTTTTTTTATAGTTTTTTTAAAAGCATATTGCTACTATCTATTGTTCCTTGACACTATATTAGATTTTAAATACCACATGAATATCCAAACTGCTATACAAAAAACTATTGAGCATCAAAACTTAAGTCAAGAAGAAATGACTGAAGTTATGCAACAAATCATGACGGGGCAGGCAACTGATGCTCAAATTGGCGGTTTCTTAATCGCTATGCGTATGAAAGGCGAAACAGTTGAGGAAATTACGGCGGCAGCGAGTGTGATGCGCGCCTTGTCAACTAAAGTTGATCTTGATACAGAAAATCTAGTTGAAATTGTTGGCACAGGGGGTGATGGTAGTAGCACGTTTAATGTATCAACTGCGAGTTGTTTTGTGGTTGCAGCAGCGGGTGGGCGTGTGGCTAAGCATGGTAATCGTTCTATTTCAAGCAAGTCTGGTGCGGCTGATCTGCTTGAAGCGGCGGGTGTTAATCTGAGTATTACAGCAGATCAAGTTAAAAAATGTGTAGAAACAGTAGGGGTGGGTTTTATGTTTGCGCCCTTGCATCACAGTGCCATGAAACATGCGATTGGCCCACGTAAAGAGATGGGGACACGCACTTTGTTTAATCTGCTAGGGCCATTAACCAACCCTGCGGGAACACCTAATCAGGTATTGGGTGTGTTTAGCAAAGACTGGCTAAGACCTATTGCTGAGGTGTTAAATAAACTTGGCGGTAATCATGTGATGGTGGTACATGCAGATGATGGCATGGATGAGATTAGCATTTCATCTCCCACTTCGGTGGCAGAGCTTAAAGATGGGGAGATTACTGAGTATACGATTAAACCTGAAGATTTTGCGATGTCAATTCAGCCCGTTGACCAAATTCGTGTTAAGGATGCTGAAGAGAGTCTCGAAATGGTTTATTCTGTTTTAAACAATGAGGCTAATGCGGCGCGTGATATTGTGGCTCTTAATGCGGGCGCAGCTATTTATGTTGCTGGGCTTGAAAGCTCTCATCAGGCGGGTATTAATCGTGCATTAGAGCTTATTGCTTCAGGTGCAGCTAAGCAGAAGTTGTTGGATTTGATTAATATCACCAATTCTTTTGAATAAAGATCAAGATAAAAGTAATACTAAATAATATGAGCAATACACCCGACATTCTTAAAAAAATTATTCAGCGCAAGCAGCAAGAGATCAGTGATCGCAAACAGACTATTGCTGAGCTTTCTTTGCTTGAGCTAGCGCATGAGGCATCCCCCGTGCGAGGTTTTGTTGATTCTATGCGACAAACAATTGCGGCTGAAGATCCTGCGGTTATTGCTGAGATTAAGAAGGCTTCTCCCAGCAAAGGGGTGATTCGTGAAAATTTCAAGCCTGCTGAGATTGCTAAAAGCTATCAGCAAGGTGGGGCTAGTTGCCTTTCAGTTTTGACTGATATTGATTTTTTTCAAGGCTCTGATGACTATTTAAAACAGGCGAGGGCGGCTTGTGATTTGCCAGTTATTCGCAAAGATTTTATTGTTGATAGTTATCAGGTGTATGAAGCTCGCGCAATGGGGGCTGATTGTATTTTACTGATTGTTGCAGTGCTTAGTGATGAGCAAATGGCTAGTTTATATACACTCGCGCGTGAGCTTGGCATGGATGTTTTAATTGAAGTGCATGATGTTGAAGAGCTACAGCGATCTCTTCCTTTGGGGGCTGATCTGGTAGGTATTAATAATCGTAATCTTCGTACCTTTGAGACTTCATTGGATGCAACCCTAGATTTATTAGATAAAATACCTGAAAACCGTATCGTCGTAACTGAAAGCGGGATTCATTCAGCCGATCATATTAAGCTTATGCGTGATCATCAGGTGAATGCTTTTCTCGTTGGCGAGGCGTTTATGCGCGCAGAAGATCCAGGTGCTGAACTCAAGCAGCTTTTCTTTTAACCTGAATCCGTGAGGTCAATGCGGATAACAGGGCGTAAAATATTGGTTTAGCACGGGATTTAAAAAGCTCTGCATAATTGAGTTCACCATCTACTAGCGCAGATGGGAAGCTCACTAAATCTTAGCTTCACCCATAGGTTAAGCGGGTATTTTTTAAACCCCTGATGAATCAATAGCTTGCGTCCTGTGCCGTAGTGACCTCACGGATTCAGGTTTAAGTGTAAAACAATAAAAAACAATTATTTACACAACAATTGTTTTTCGATGATTACCTTTAATTAATAAAATTTAACTAATAAACTACTATGCTGATATATCCTGAAATTGATCCAATACTTGTTCACTTTACCGAAACCACTGGCATTCGCTGGTATGGTTTGATGTATGTTATTGGTTTTCTGTCTTTTCTATTTTTAGGGAAAATGCGCGCACGCCGACCTAATAGCCCTGTGACACCTGATCAGGTTGATGACATGATGTTTTATGGTGCGATTGGTGTTATTGCGGGAGGTAGAATTGGTGAAATGCTCTTCTATAAATTCCCACAACTTATGGAAAATCCACTAAGCCTGTTTAAGGTTTGGGAGGGTGGCATGAGTTTTCATGGTGGCTTGTTAGGCGTAACGGTTGCCATGCTTCTTCTGGCAAAAAAATGGAAGATCACACCACTTAGGCTGGGTGATTTTATTGCGCCATTAGTGCCTATTGGCTTGGGGGCAGGGCGTATGGGTAATTTTATTAATGGTGAGCTTTGGGGGCGACCCACTGATGTTTCTTGGGGTATGGTTTTTAGGCATGTAGATAATCAACCACGTCATCCATCACAACTTTATGAGGTTGTTGGTGAAGGTATACTGTTGTTTTTATTGGTTTGGATTTTTTCTAAGAAACCTCGCCCAACGGGTGCTGTTACGGGGCTGTTTTTATTAGGTTATGGTGTTGCGCGTTCAACTGTTGAGTTTTTCCGTGTTCCTGATGATAGTAATTTTTTGGGAATTGAATGGCTAACGGAGGGGCAGTTATTATCAATCCCTATGATTATTATTGGCTTGGCTTTAATCGTTTGGGCATATTCAAAAAATAAAGAGCAGCAAACTACATGAAACAATATCTCGATTTAATGCGCCATGTGTATAAGAATGGCACAATAAAAGAAGATCGTACAGGCACTGGCACAAGATCAGTGTTTGGCTACCAGAGTCGCTATGATCTCTCTGAGGGATTCCCTCTGGTGACGACTAAAAAATGCCATTTGCGTTCAATTATTCACGAGCTTTTATGGTTTTTGCAAGGTGATACAAATATTCATTACCTTAAAGAAAATGGAGTGAAAATTTGGGATGAATGGGCTGATGAAAAAGGTGATTTAGGCCCTGTTTATGGTTCACAGTGGCGCTCTTGGCCAGCCCCTGATGGTAAGCATATTGATCAAATATCCCAAATAATTGATCAAATCAAAAATACACCCGATTCGCGCCGTATTATTGTTAGTGCTTGGAATGTTGCCGATATTGAAAATATGGCATTGCCACCCTGTCATGCTTTTTTTCAGTTTTATGTTGCTGATGGCAAGCTATCCTGCCAGCTCTATCAGCGCAGTGCTGATATATTCTTAGGTGTACCATTTAATATTGCCTCTTATGCCTTGCTGACTATGATGGTTGCACAGGTAACAGACTTAAAAGTAGGGGACTTTGTGCATACACTGGGGGATGCACATTTATATTCAAATCATATAGAGCAGACTAAGCTACAACTGAGTCGCAACCCCTATCCTTTGCCACAAATGAAAATAAACCCTGATATTAAGTCAATTTTCAATTTCAAGTTTGATGACTTTGAGTTACTAACTTATCGTAGCCATGAGCATATAAAAGGCAAGGTGGCTGTTTGAAAATGTGACTACCCTGTATAACCCATCCCCCCCTGTTTTTTATATTTTTTTATCTTTCAGACTGTTTACAATATGCTACTATGTTTTGTATTAACTTTATCACTTATTAGAATATGACTGAACGTACAGCTACTATCAAGCGAGACACATTAGAAACTCAAATCACTGTCAGTATCAATCTTGATGGGACGGGCAAAGCCCGTTTTAAGACTGAGGTGCCATTTCTTGATCACATGATGCAGCAAATAGCTTTGCACGGCATGATTGATATTGAAATCGAGGCCAATGGAGATACTCAAATTGATGATCACCATACGGTTGAAGATATTGGTATAAGCTTGGGTCAGGCTTTTGCTAAAGCGATTGGTGATAAAAGAGGTATTCATCGCTATGGTCATGCTTATGTACCATTAGATGAAGCCCTTTCTCGTGTGGTTATTGATTTTTCAGGTCGTCCTTCATTACAAGATAATGTAGATTACAAACGTGCCATGATAGGACGTTTTGATGTTGATCTGTTTGGTGAGTTTTTTCAGGGCTTTGTAAACCACGCTTTAGTGAGCCTACACCTAGATAATATCCGTGGTAAAAATGCTCATCATATTGCTGAAACAGTTTTTAAAGCATTCGGGCGCGCACTGCGAATGGCCGTTGAGCGCGATGAACGTGCCGAAAATGCCATTCCTTCCACTAAAGGTACGCTGTAAAAGTTATAGTATAACCCCGTCTGAAAATAGACAGCCTGCTAACAAAACCTGCTAATAAATAGAAGCGAAAATATAAATGATTGCCGTAATAGACTACAGCATGGGAAACCTCCATTCTGTTCACAAAGCCTTGCAACACGTTACTGATGAGAAGGTTGTTATCACTTCATCACCTGATGATATTCTTAAGGCAGATCGCGTTGTCTTTCCTGGTCAAGGGGCGGCTCTTGACTGTATGAGTGAATTACATAAACATGAACTTGTGGATGTTATTACAGAAGTCTCTCTAAGCAAGCCTTTTCTTGGTGTTTGCATGGGTATGCAGGTATTAATGGAGCATAGTGTTGAAGGTGGCGGTGTTGACTGTATCGGCAAATATAAAGGCACAGTACAACACTTTACAGATCACATCGGCGCAACCGATGCCGCTGGTAATCGACTAAAAATACCACAAATGGGCTGGAATCAAATTAAACACACGCAAGATCATCCACTCTGGAAGGGAATTGAAGATAATGCGCGATTTTATTTTGTGCATAGCTATTTTGTAGCACCAGAGGATAAATCCATTGTTTCAGGAGAAACTGAATTTGGAATCAGTTATCCTTCAGCTATAGCCAAAGATAATGTCTTTGCAATCCAAGCACATCCAGAAAAAAGTGCGGATGATGGCTTACAACTTTTAAAGAATTTCACTAACTGGAACGGGCAACCATAAACGCGGACTGGGGACAAACTATTATGCTTTTATTACCTGCAATTGATCTAAAAGATGGACAATGTGTGCGCCTTCGTCAAGGACGCATGGAAGATACCACTGTTTTCTCAGACAGCCCTGTTGATACAGCAACACGCTGGGTAAATGCAGGAGCCAAACGACTACATTTAGTTGATTTGAATGGTGCATTTGATGGTGTACCTGTTAATAATGATGCTGTTGAAGCAATTGCCAAAAAATTCCCTGATCTGCCTATACAGATTGGTGGCGGCATACGCGATGCAAAAACAGTACAAGCCTACCTTGATGCTGGGGTAAGCTATTGTATTATTGGCACTAAAGCGGTTGAAGATCCTGAATTTGTTAAAGATTTATGCAAGCAATTTCCTGGGCATATTATTGTCGGTATTGATGCTAAAAATGGCATGGTAGCAACCGATGGCTGGGATAAAGTGTCGAGTGTTTCTGCTATTGAGCTTGCCAAAAAATTTGAACAGGCAGGGGTAGTGGCCATTGTTTATACAGATATTTCGCGTGATGGCATGATGAAAGGTGTTAATGTTGATGCCACCATTTCATTGGCGGAAAGCATCTCTATTCCTGTGATTGCCTCAGGTGGTGTTACTAATATGGATGACATCATCGAATTATGTGAGGTTAAAGACTCAGGCATTATGGGAACAATCCTTGGGCGTTCGATTTATGAAGGCACTATTGATCTTGCTGAAGCACATAAATATGTGGAGAATTTACACTAATGGCACTTGCAAAACGCATTATTCCTTGTCTCGATGTTGATAACGGTCGCGTAGTAAAGGGTGTTAACTTTGTTGATATTCGAGATGCAGGTGATCCCGTTGAGGTTGCTGCACGTTATAATCGTGAAGGTGCGGATGAAATCACCTTTCTTGATATTACGGCTAGCTCAGATAACCGAGAAACCACTGTTCATATGGTTGAAGCCATTGCCTCTGAGGTTTTTATCCCGCTAACGGTTGGCGGCGGGATACGCAAGGTTGAAGATATTAGAACCATGTTAAATGCTGGTGCTGATAAAGTAGCTATTAATACTGCTGCTATTCATAACCCTGAACTGGTTAGAGAAGCGGCTGAATATTATGGTTCACAATGTATTGTCGTTGCCATTGATGCAAAAAAAGTCAGCAAAGAAGGTGAGCCTGATCGCTGGGATATTTTTACTCATGGCGGTCGTAATGATACAGGCATTGATGCCGTAGAATGGGCAAAGAAAATGGCTGAATATGGCGCAGGTGAGCTGCTTGTTACTAGCATGGATAAAGATGGTACTAAATCAGGCTTTAATATCCCTTTAACTAAGGCTATTACCGATGCAGTAAATATCCCTGTGATTGCATCAGGTGGTGTAGGCACACTGCAACATTTGGCAGATGGTGTATTAAAAGCAGGTGCGGATGCGGTACTTGCTGCCAGTATTTTTCACTTTAATGAATATACGGTTGGTGAAGCCAAACAATTTATGGCAGATCAAGGCATTGAAGTACGAATTTAAGTCACAATACTAACTATCCTATGAATGCAATAAATCACAATACACTCTCTGACGTAGCTAAGGTACTTGAAGCACGAAAATCTGCCGAAGCTGGAAGCTCATACGTGGCCAGTCTTTATGCTAAAGGTCTTGATTCTATCCTGAAAAAAGTGGGAGAAGAAGCCACCGAAGTTGTTATGGCAGCAAAAGATTCAGAGCTTGATAAAAAAACCGATAAATTAGTCTACGAAGTTGCTGACTTATGGTTTCATACCCTTGTATTATTAGCACATAAAAATTTACATCCAGATGATGTTTTGCAAGAATTACAACGTCGTTTTGGTACATCTGGTCTAGTCGAAAAGGCTAGTCGTAATAATTCCTAAATTTATAAGGCTACAAGTTAATGGATTTAGGCATAAATATACTTAGAAGGAGTTCCCCATGTTTTCTGGAATCAGTCCGTGGTCTTTAATCGTAATTTTAGTCATCGTTGTTGTTATTTTTGGGACTAAACGTCTACGCAATGCAGGTGGCGATTTGGGTAGCGCAGTTAAAAACTTTAAAAATGCCATGAGAGATGGTGAAGAAGAGGGCGCACAGGCAGCTGAAAAACTTAAGCAAACTGCAAAAGATAGCGTCATAGACGTTGAAGCTAAAGTTAAAGATACAACAAAATCATAATCAGTTTATCTAGGTAACAGATTCGCATGTTTGATTCGGGCTTTCTTGAATTACTGGTCGTCGGTATTATTGCTTTAATAGTGATAGGGCCTGAACGCCTACCTGAAGTCGCCGCAAAAGTCGGCAAGTTTATTGGGAAAATTAAAGCATTTGTTGCGACAACACGTGATGATATAGAGCGAGAAATGCGTGCAGACGAACTCAAAAGCATGTTAGCCAAACAAAAAGAAGAGATTGGTGAATTACGCGATATGATGAAAAGTACAAAAACAGATATCAGTAGCGAACTTAATGAAGCCAGTCAATTACTTGATGAAAGCATGAAAGACGCACAAACATCTGCTAGGAAGAAATGAGTACAACAGACGCAAGCAACAGCCAAGCCCAAGGTTTTTTAACACACTTAATAGAACTGCGCGATAGATTGCTCAGAGCGGTCATTGCAGTTGCAGTTATCTTCTTTGCTCTTTTCCCCTTTTCAAAAAATATCTATAACTGGTTGGCAGCACCATTAGCCGATCAGAACCAGCAGATGATCATTACTGGAACCATTGCCCCTTTTTTGGTTCCTATGAAACTAACTCTGCTAGTTGCTTTTTTAATTACCCTTCCTTATCTTCTCTATCAAATTTGGTCCTTTGTAGCACCAGGACTATATAAGCATGAAAAAAGACTGGTTTACCCTCTATTAGCATCCAGTGTTTTTCTATTTTATCTTGGTATAGCTTTTGTTTATTCTGTCTTGCTGCCAATGATGTTTACAATTATTCCTCAATTTGCTCCTGATGTTGCAACTTATAGCCCTGATATTGGACAGTACCTTGATTTTACAATGATGATGTTCTTAGCCTTTGGGTTTGGCTTTGAGATGCCTATTGCAACAATATTGCTTATCAGCACAGGAATGACAACGGCAGAAAGCCTTAAAAGCAAGCGCCCTTACGTTATTGTAGGAGCATTTATACTCGGTATGTTGCTTACACCACCCGATGTTATCTCACAAATAATGCTTGCTGTGCCAATGTGGATGCTATTTGAAGTCGGCTTGTATTTTAGTAAATACTTTAAGGTTCGTGTAAAAGAAGCAAGTGCCGCAAAAGAAAAAATGGATACCGAAGACGACTATAGCTCTGCTCACCAAGCAACTGCCACTATCCAAGCAGGCAAACAGTGGGAGGATGATAAATATACCTATAAAGAAGATTCTTCGAATAATAGCTCAAATGATTCCCCTGTTTTTGATGGTTATCAAGATGAAGATTCTTTTGATACATCAAGTAAAACAACAGATAGCTCCAAGGATTCAAACTCTGAAACTGATGAAATCAGTGATGAAGAAAAATTCTTCAATGAAAGTGAAGAGTTTTCCGAGTTAACTGATGATGAAATGGATGCCGAACTTGATCGCATAGAAGCGCAAGAAAAAGCTGAAGAAAAGGCAAAAAAGAAAGCCGAAAAGAAGGCTAAAGCTAAGAAAGGAGAGCAACAGAATAAGAAAACGCCAAGAAATAACTTTTAAAATCAACGGTTTTGATAATTGTCAAGTGATTGATTTTAATTGTTAAATTAACTGTTTTTTAATTGTTTATTAGTTTCTTCTTTGCTAGAATGAAAATCAAATGACAGAATTTCATATGCTGTCATTAATATGACTGATAATAGCGGATCAGTTAAATGATTTATTGAACTATTCTATTATTATAAGTTCTACAGAATCATAGTCAGGTGGTCTGGAAAAATTTATCTTGCTTATTTCTGTTTTGATGCTTTTCAAAGTGCAGAGTTATTCAGCAATGAACACAACCTTCTAAACACAAGCAAAAAGGCAAGTTAGATGGGGTCATTATTACTCCAGCTAAAATAGGTAAATTCTTTCATGCGTCATCTTAATATTTAATACTAGGGGGAGCATCCCATGAAATGTTTTTTAAAAAGTTTATTCGGGCAGGACACATACGCACATGATCACAATGATATGTGTACACCACTACCACCGATTGTAAAATCATTACTGGCTAGCGTAGTTTTTATTGTATTAATGGCAGTTTTGAGCCACATGCTATAGTCATAGCTTTTCTCAGGCTATAAGTACTCCATCAAGTTTTTATTGATGGGTAAAGAGATTTTCATTTAATCTCTCGCAGCTTTAGTTGTGAGATGCGAGTTTACACAAATAGCCTCTTAGTTTCGTGATACTTCCATGCAGCTATTTCTGAATGTAAGGTCTCTTGGTTTGGAGCTCTTCCATTCAGATATTGTCGGCTTATGAAGTCTAATCTCTGTTTCTGCCATATCTCGCCAGCTACCAACCATGCTTGGGCGTAATTTTTTAAAGATCGAGCCGAAAACTAATAATCACAAAGTTAGTGGTTTGATCAGGGTTTCCTTAAAAAAGCCACATCCTTCGATGTGGTTTTTTTTGGCTAAAATCTGGGTAACTACAAGCTCAAATACAAAGAAAAGTATTCATTTATCACCTATAAACCCATCCCCCCCTGTTTTTCCACTTTTTCACATAAAACTATATGACTCTGTGCTATAAAAAAATGTAAAAAAAGGGGGGGTGGGTATCTATAATATCTGAGAATTTAGCGCAGAAAAATCTGTCGCTATTTTTTATGAGGTGAGACGTAATAGTTATTCTATTGCGTCGATCTTCATGAAAAATATCGGCAGATTTGGCAAGCTAAAAATAATTGGACTTGATCAGGGTTTCCTTAATATACTGCTAAGTTCAAACGAGTTTCTGAGATGTATTTTTAATGAGCAATGACTATAACGCTGAATCCATAAAAGTTTTAAGCGGTCTTGACCCTGTGCGCAAGCGTCCTGGTATGTATACCGATACCTCGCGCCCTAATCATTTGGCACAGGAGGTGATTGACAATAGTGTTGATGAGGCTTTGGCAGGCTTTGCTAATAAGATACAGGTGATTCTACATACCGATGGTTCTTTGTCTGTCACTGATAATGGGCGTGGTATGCCTGTCGATATTCATCCTGAGAAAAAGGTTTCTGGGGTGGAGGTTATTCTTAGTACGCTTCATGCAGGTGGTAAGTTTTCAGATAAAAACTATCAGTTTTCAGGGGGCTTGCACGGTGTTGGAATCTCTGTGGTTAATGCGCTTTCTCTGATTCTTGAAGTGCGTATTAAGCGTGATGGCAAAGAATATGAAATGGTGTTTGAAAACGGGCACAAAGAAACTGAGCTAGAAGTGATTGGTAAGGTTGGCAAGAAAAATACGGGTACATCTCTACATTTTTGGCCCAATGCACAATATTTTGATACGGTTAAATTTTCGATTAAACGGCTCAAGCATAATCTTCGGGCAAAAGCAGTTTTATGCCCTGGTTTGCATATTACGTTTACCGAAGAGGCAAAAAATGAGACCGAAGAATGGTATTACGAAGATGGAATTCGTGATTATTTGATAAATGCCATTAGTGAGTTTGAAAATCTGCCTGAAGAGCCTTTTTTAGGTGAGTTTAAAAGTGAAAATGAAGCCGTTGACTGGGCGCTTTGCTGGTTGCCTGAAGGCGGTGATCTGGTGCAGGAAAGCTACGTTAATTTGATCCCTACAGCACAGGGCGGCACACACACTAACGGGCTACGCACGGGTTTGACAGAAGCTTTGCGTGAGTTTGCCGAGTTTCGCAATTTGCTTCCACGGGGGTTAAAGCTAAGCCCTGATGATATTTGGGATAAGCTGTGCTTTATTTTATCGTTTAAAATGCTTGATCCACAATTTTCTGGGCAAACCAAAGAAAGACTCTCTTCTCGTGCGGCTGCTAGTTTTGTTGCTGGCGTGGTTAAAGATGCATTTAGTTTATACCTTAATCAAAACCCCAATATTGGTGATCTGATTGCCGAGCATGTTATTAATAATGCTCAAAAACGTGCCAAGGCCAGCAAAAAAGTGGTACGCAAGAAAATTGCAACAGGGCCTGCCTTGCCTGGAAAATTGGCAGATTGTAGCTCTCAAGATTTAAATCAAACTGAATTATTTTTGGTAGAGGGTGATTCTGCAGGAGGCTCGGCTAAACAAGCACGTAGTCGTGAGTTTCAGGCAATTATGCCGTTACGCGGTAAGATTCTGAATACTTGGGAGGTTGATTCCTCACAAATTCTAGCATCCAATGAAATCCATGATATATCGGTTGCTATTGGCGTAGAGCCTGATTCTAGTAATCTGGATGATTTGCGCTACGGTAAAATCTGTATTCTTGCCGATGCTGACTCCGATGGCGCGCACATTGCAACATTGATTTGTGCATTGTTTGTGCAACACTTTACTGCGTTGGTTGAAGCGGGTCATGTGTATATTGCAATGCCTCCATTATATCGAATTGATATTGGTAAAAAAGTGGAATACGCACTGGATGAAGATGAACTCAATGCCATTCTTGATCGTGTTAAAGCAAAAAAAACCAAGGGCAAAATCAGTGTTACTCGTTTTAAAGGCTTGGGTGAAATGAATCCACTACAATTACGCGAAACCAGTATGGACCCTGATACTCGCCGTTTGGTGCAACTTACTATGAATAACCCCGAAGAAACCCGTGCGGTTATGGACTTATTATTAGCAAAAAAACGTGCACAAGATAGGAAGACATGGCTAGAAGAAAAAGGAGACCTTGCAATTATTTAAGGAAAACCTGATTAAGTTGATTAGTATTTAGCGCAGAAAAATCTGTCCCTATTTTTCATGAAGTGAGATGTAATAGTTATTCTATTGCGTCGATCTTCATGGAAAATATCGGCAGATTTGGCAAGCTAAAAATAATTGGACTTGATCAGGGTTTCCTTAAGTCGATTCCTTAGAGCAATGACCATTGCGCAGTGCCCGATGTATTAGCACGATCTGGTGGATTACATTATCGCTAATCCGACCTCTAAGATACAGATTCAGGCACTAATTTATTAAAAACCCATCCCCCCCCCCTTTTTTTGATACTTTTTACAATACTAGGAGGCTGTCTGAGAACTACGATTGAAACGAAAATTTCAGAAATATCATAATCTGATCTTATAATATTTCTGGCATTTTCGTTTCAATCTGAGTTATCGGACAGCCTCCTAGGATTTAGGAACAATAAAAAACTATGCCTATTATCAAGAGTTCATTCAAACCCGCATGGTGGCTTTTTAACTCACATTTGCAAACTTTGTGGAGCAGCTTTTTTCGTAGCTCACCCAAAATAGATTTACAAAATTTACGCCTTGAACTTGATGACGGTGACTTTATTGATCTGGTCATTAGTGATATTCAAGATAAACCACTGGTTATTATTCTGCATGGTCTGGAAGGTTCTTTAGAATCTCACTACATAAAACCACTCATAAAAACACTTGAGGATGATGGATATGGGGTTTGTTTCGTTCATTTCAGGGGCTGTAGTGATGAATTAAATCGGCTCCCTAGAAGCTATCATAGTGGTGATACTGCTGATCTGCAAACTGTTATCGAATATATGAGGAGTCAATATAAACAAGGGATTTTTGCAGTGATTGGCTTTTCACTAGGAGGTAATATAGTACTTAAATGGCTCGGTGAGCAGGGTAATAATGCCATGACTGAGACTGCTATTGCTGTTTCTGTTCCATTCACTCTTTCTCACGCAGGGGAACGACTGGAGAAAAGTTTTTCTCGTATCTACCAAAAGCATTTAATCTCTTGTTGCCAAAAAAAATATAAGCAAAAATCATCACTCTATAAAATGCCTTTTGATATTGATGTCCAGAAATTAAATACCTTTTATGCTTTTGATGATCAGATTACAGCACCATTACACGGCTTTAGTGGTGCAGATGATTATTATCAACAATGTAGTAGCCGACAGTTTTTGCAAGATATAAAAAAACCAACACTGATTTTACACGCGAAAGATGACCCATTCATGTGGGAATATACCGTACCCTGTGAGGATGAATTATCTCCTAATGTGCAATTAGAGCTTTCTGATAACGGTGGGCATGTGGGCTTTATTTCAGGAAAAAACCCTTTCAAACCCATATATTGGACCGATAAACGTATTCTTAAATGGTTAAATTTACAACAGCTACCAAAGCTACAAAAGTAGACAAATAGAATAATATGCGTAAAGAAAAATTAAAATCACCACTTCCTATGCGAGAGGGTATTTCAGCAAGTCGTGTTTGGCTTCCTAAAGATTCTGAAAAGAAATGGGAGACAATTTTAGACTTTCTAGTAGAACGCTTTCCGTTTATTAGTCAAGAAATTCTTGAAGATAGAATGTCACGCGGTGATATTGTTAATGAAACAGGCATAGCTTTTAATAAAAAAACACCCTATCAAGGTGAAATATTCTTATTCTATTATCGTGAAATCCCTAATGAACCCAAGATTCCCTTTAATGAAAAAATTCTTTTTAAAAATGAAAATATTATTGTAGTTGATAAGCCACATTTTATCCCCGTCACACCGACAGGTCGTTATGTGAAAGAAAGCTTGTTAGCAAGGCTCAAACATCATTATCAAAATGAAGAAATCAGCCCAATTCATCGTCTTGATAGAGAAACCGCAGGGATAGTTTTATTTAGCTGTAATAGCAAAGTACGTGGAGCGTATCAGACACTTTTTCAAAAACGGCAGGTTTCTAAAAGATACGAAGCCATTGCTGCGACATCTGCGCTAGACTTTCCTCTTACGCGTAAAAGCCGTATTGTCAAAAGTGAGCCCTTCTTTATTATGAAAGAAGCAGAAGGGGAGATAAATTCTGAAACAATAATTCAAGTTATCCAATCAGAAAAAAATCTGAGTAAATATTTATTAAAGCCAATCACTGGAAAACAACACCAGCTTCGCGTACACATGATGTCGCTCGGCATCCCTATTCTAAATGATCCTTTCTACCCTGTATTACTTCCTTGTAAGGGTGAGGATTACAGCCACCCACTACAATTACTTGCAAAATCTATCGAGTTTACTGACCCTCTTTCTGGTCAATTATTGAACTTTCAGAGTTTACAGAATCTAACATTCAGCTTAGAGACATAGAATAAAAAAAATATCTTACTACCACAGTCAGCTTATATTCAGTATATGTGGTGTAAATTGGCGATAAATTCTTCTTTATAGAAAAATTATAAAATAAATTTCTTAGGGCAGAATTATAAAAACAATAAGCTTTATTAATCTAATCATGGGGATATGGTTAATTATAATTTTAAAAAGAAATAACCAACAAGGGCGACACAACAAAATGGAATATAAGAATAATAAAAAGGTGTTGATAGGTTTGTTTCTTCTGAGCCTATTTATTAATAATATTGTAATGGCTGCCCCAAATACCCGCTCACCACTTGGGATAAACAGTAATGAAATTATGGATGATGATGCCAGCATCCCTTTCATTGATATTTTCAAAACTTCGCTGCCTTTTGAAGAAGCGCGCCCTTGGCTCACTAAAGGCAAAATTATTTATGATAAAAATGGCTGGCCTAAGAACCTTAATGGTGGTCAGGTTGGCACTCGTTTTCTTTATAAACTCCCAAAAGGTACTGTCCCTGAAGGCTTATATACTGTGCTCTATGATGGTGAGGGTATCCTCAGCTATAGTGATGATGCCAAGCTTGTCTTCCGCGAAAGAGGCAAAGATATAATAAAAATTACTGCTGGTCGTGATAACGAGTTCAGGGTAAAACTGGTTATCAAACACAGTAACCCTGCTAATTATCTACGAAATATTCGTGTTTTGTTGCCAGGTGGTATTTGTGCTGGTAACAAATATAAGCGTGTTAATAGCGCAAAACAGTGCCGTGGAAGAAAATTCTTATCCTTTGAAAAATATCACAGCAAATTGGTCTTCAATCCTGAATATTTAAATTACATGAAAGACTTTAAAGTCATTCGTTTTATGAATATGTCAGGTATTACCCGTAACCCGATCAGCAAATGGGAAAATCGTCCAAAACTTAATAATGCAACTTGGGCTGGAAAACAGGGAGTGCGCGGCGCACCACTTGAGATTATGGTAGCTCTTGCGAATATGCTAAATGCAGACCCGTGGTTTAACTTGCCACATAAAGCTGATAACAACTATATACGTAGATATGCTCAGTATGTAAAGAAGCATCTAAAACCAGGGCTTAAAGCTTATGTTGAGTATACTAATGAAGCTTGGAATACCATTTTTGATCAGGCTCACTATGTAAAAGATCAGGGTGAGCGTTTACACCTAGATACTGACAGGCTCAAAGCTGGTTATAAATACTTTTCGATGCGCTCTGTTCAGATTTTTGATATGTGGGAGCAAACTTTTGGTGGGACTAGCCGTATTGTTCGTGTTATGGGTAGTTGGGCAGGATGGACAAGGTCATCAGAGATGTTGTTATCCTATCGAAATGCCTATAAAAAGACTGATGCTATTGCTATCGCACCTTATTTTTTCCCAAAACTTGCAAGCTCTAAAAGAGCACGTAGTGTTGCGCAATTATTTAAAATGATGTACGACCCAAAGGAAAGATATTCTATTCCTTCAGTAATAAAAGACATCCGTAAAAATGCAGAGATGGCTAAAAAGTTTGGTGTAGATTTGATAGCCTACGAAGGTGGACAACATCTGGTTGATTGGAAAGCACGCAGAACTAATTCGCATCCAACAAAATTATTCATTGCTGCAAATAAAGATCAACGTATGGCAACAGCCTACACCAATTTTATGCGTGGCTGGAAAGCAGGTGGTGGAAAATTATTTGTCAATTTCTCTGCTCCCAGAACCTACCAGTGGTTTGGTAGCTGGGGTACTAAAGAACATATTGGACAACCTGTATCTAAAGCACCAAAGCATCGTGCATTAATGAGTTTTGCTAAAAGAAACCCATGCTGGTGGAATGGATGCTCTTCTCCTCGTATTGCGCGCCTTGCGAAACCTGCAATTAATCCAATAGCTAATGTTTTTGAGCTGGTAAAATCTAAACATTCCAACAAAAAACCTAGTGTAATTGCGGCTAAAAAACCACGCTCTACGATTGGCACTCGCGTACCAGTGTCTGTTGCACAAAGAGATAGACTTAAAAAGCAACAAATTATTAAACAACAACAGCTTAGAAGACAACAATTACTTGTCAGAAAACAACAGCAACTAAAAAGACAACAACAGTTAGCTCAACAAAAACAGGCCAATAAAAGAAGAACTATCCTGGCTGCAAGAGCAACTAAGCAGCGAATAAGGAGACCTGTCAAAAAAGCCAACAACAGACAGAAGAAAGATTACAGAGCTATTTGGGAGCAAAAGCAAAATGCGATGAGAGCCAGAGCAAATCAAAAAGTTCCTCCTAATGCTATTGCACATCACGTTATAGGACCAGGTCCAATATGGAAAAATAGCGCCTCTTTACGCTTATCAAATATTGTTGATGGAAGAATAGACAATGGGCGTGATTTATCCGCAGTATGGCAATCCCATTGGGATGACAGATACCTATATGTTCGTGTTGATACAATTGATGATAAGTTTGTCCGTGATTCTCGCGCACCTTGGAGTGATGACTCCATAGAACTTTATATAGATGCAGATGGAAGTCGCTCTTCAAGCTTTGATGGCAAAAATGACTTCCACTTTATTTATCGCTGGAAAGATAAAAATGTAAGCCTCAGTAAAAGCTCACCACACAGAAGTAATTTAGGTATACGTCAAACCATGATACGCACAAACCAAGGTTACACACTTGAGACTTCAATTCCTTGGAGAACCTTAGGCGTAAGACCTATTGCAGGTCAAACAATTGGCATTGATGTGCAAATTAATGATGATGATAGTGGCAGAGGCAGAGATGGTAAGCTCGCTTGGCATTCAAAAAATGATAATGCTTGGAAAAATCCACAAAACTTTGGACGTGTATTATTAGGAGGTTCTTCGAGCGTAGCAAGATTATGATTTTTATATGGATGTGAAGCATGACCTGAATCCGCGAGGCTAATGCGGATATGAGGGATAAGGTATTGGTTTCACAGTGGAATTAAAAAGCTCTACATAATTGAGTTCACCATCTGCTAGCGCAGGTGGGAAGCTCACTAAATCTTAGCTTCACCCATAGGTTAAGCGAGTATTTTTTAAACCGCTGTGGAATCAATAACTTGTTCATCATGCCGTAGTAGCCTCACAGATTCAGGCATGAAATAATGGTTTAAAGAATACGGCAAAATAACTCAATAAATAATCAAGCAAAGTGAACAAAATCATAATTAGCTTGTCGAAATGGTTGTATTAAATTAATAACAATAGGAAACCATAAAAATGAAAAATCAAAAAAATAGTATTTTTCGCTCTCCTTTTCCCCCCTTCGTGGCTTTTTTTGTCCTTATTCTATCAATGACAAGTGTTAACGCTGATTCTAAACCTTGGATGCCGTATAATAATTCAGCAGTACGCATTGATGTGGTCGATGATAGAGGGCACTACCTAAAACAATATCCCACAGATAGCCGTAGTTATAATACACAACGCGCTTATCTTGAAGCAGTAAAGGGCAAGCGCTATCAAATCAGGATTCGCAATACCAGCAATCGTCGCATCGGAGTTGTCGTTGCAGTAGATGGGCGCAATATTCTTACGGGCAGGAAATCCTATCTTCGTAGCAATGAGAAAATGTACATACTTGACCCTTATGAAACAGCAAATTATAAAGGCTGGCGAACAGCTAAAAACCATGTAAATCGCTTTTACTTTACGTCAGCAGGTGACTCATATTCAAACGCTTGGGGTGACCGTTCAGCTATGGGAGTTATTGCGGTAGCTGTCTATAATGAAAAGCAACGATACTATAAAAAGAAGTATAGAAATGGCTTTGGTGACAGAGCAGCACCCTCTAGCAATCTTAGTTACAAAAGTGAGTCAGCAGGTACTGGTTTTGGCAAAGAAGAATATTCACCTAGCGTGAATGTACGGTTTATCGCCAAAAACAACCCTAGCAAGAAATACTTTTATAAATACGAATGGAGAAGCACCCTATGTAAACGCGGTATTATAAATTGTAATCGCTATAGGAATAATCATCGTAATAACAACCGTTTTTGGCCAGAAGATAATGGTGGCTATGCACCTTACCCTCCAGGAAGACCTCCTATCCCACCTGATTTCTATATAGATCCTTGGAGTGACTTTGATACAAGCAGATAAGTAAATTCTACGGATAATTAATTAGGAACGTACATGAAATAACTTAATTATTCTGACTTACCTTTTTGCTCCTGATCCAATGATCTCAATCGTCGCGTAGAATAACTATGCTTCTCTTTAGATTATTGGATCAGAATCCTAAATCATAATTGCTCAACTTATTCCATGTGCGTTCTTTAGTAAAAAGGTATCTTAAGGAAAGCCTGATCAAGTCCAATTATTATAGGAATTCACGCTTGCTAAATTCTCAGATATTGTAGATACCCATCCCCCCCCCTTTTTTTAGCATTTTTTATAACGCAGAGAAAAATAGAGTTTTATGTAAAAAGTGGAAAAAACAGGGGGGATGGGTTTACAGGGCTATGATAAATGGAAACTTTTCCTTAGGATTGAGTTTGTCGCTACCTGTTTCTTAGCCAAAAAAAGCCACATCGAAAGATGTGGCTTTTTAATTTTACCTTGTATCAATCAAGTAATTATCAAAGTAATGGAATCATTAGCAGTGCTACGATATTGATGATTTTAATCAATGGGTTAATTGCTGGTCCCGCTGTGTCTTTGTATGGGTCGCCTACAGTATCACCAGTAACAGCGGCTTTGTGTGCTTCAGAGCCTTTGCCACCAAAGTTACCGTCTTCGATATACTTTTTAGCGTTGTCCCATGCGCCACCACCTGTGGTCATTGAGATTGCAACAAATAAACCTGTAACAATTGTTCCTAGTAATAATCCACCTAGTGCTTGCGCACCTAAGGTTAGGCCAACAATCAGTGGGATTAAGATAGGCAATAATGAAGGAATGATCATTTCTTTGATTGCAGATTTAGTCAATAGGTCAACAGCACGAGAATAATCAGGCTCTTCGGTGTAATCCATGATACCTGGCTTTTCTTTAAACTGACGACGTACTTCAATAACAACTGCACCAGCCGCACGACCAACCGCTTCCATTGCCATCGCACCAAATAGGTAAGGAATCATACCACCAATAAATAAACCAATGATTACCATGTGGTTAGATAGATCAAATGTTAGATGGGTTAAATTCGAAAGACCAGTTGCTGTAAGACCATGCGTAAAGTCAGCAAATAGCACAAGTGCTGCTAATGCCGCAGAACCAATTGCATATCCTTTTGTAACTGCTTTAGTTGTATTTCCAACTGCATCCAGTGCATCAGTGATATTTCTGATTTCAGGAGGAAGGTCTGACATTTCAGCAATACCGCCCGCGTTATCAGTGATTGGACCAAATGCATCCATTGCAACGATAATACCTGTCATTGAAAGCATTGATGTTGCTGCGATAGCAATACCATATAAGCCAGCTAGCGCGTGTGCTGCCCAAATACCAAAACAGATAACCAATAGAGGAGCAGCAGTAGAGCGCATTGAAAGTGCTAAACCAGCAATGACGTTAGTGCCATGACCTGTAGTTGATGCTTTAGCAAGGTTTTTAACAGGGTTGAAAGAAGTTGAAGTGTAATAGTCGGTGACAACAACTAATAATGCTGTAACGATTAGACCAATTAAAGCACTCATGTAAATAGATGTTGCTGTTGTAGATACTCCATCCATTGCTGGTAAATCACCCATCATCATGTAGGTAACAGGGATAAAGGCAACGGCTGCTAGACCACCAGAAACGATAAGTCCCTTATAAAGACCTTTCATAACATTATTATCATCACCCACTTTCACAAAGAAAGTGCCTACGATTGATGCGAGAATTGAAACAGCACCAAGAACTAAGGGGTAAATCAAGGCATTACTGTTTGCACCAAAGGTTAATATGCCAAGCATCATGGTCGCAACGATTGTTACAGCATAAGTCTCAAACAGGTCAGCTGCCATACCAGCACAGTCGCCTACGTTATCACCTACGTTATCAGCAATAGTTGCTGGGTTGCGTGGGTCGTCTTCTGGAATACCCGCTTCAACTTTACCTACTAAGTCAGCACCAACATCAGCACCCTTTGTGAAAATACCGCCACCAAGACGTGCAAAAATCGAGACCAGTGAGCCACCAAATGCAAGCCCCACTAATGGAGCAAGATTAAGTTTATCACCAGCATCTGTTGCTGCACCAACAATGAAGAGGAAAAATGTAACACCAAACAGACCTAATCCAACAACAAGCATTCCTGTGATTGCACCACCACGAAAAGCAACTTGCATTGCTGCATTAAGCCCTTCTTTAGCAGCTTCTGCGGTACGCACATTTGCTCTAACAGAAACGTACATGCCGATAAAACCAGCAAGACTAGAGAGGATTGCACCAATAGCAAAACCAAAGGCAGTCATGCCGTCTAGAAAAATCAGCAACAGTACAACAAGTGCAAGACCAACATAACCAATCGCACTATATTGTCTTTTAAAATAGGCATTAGAGCCTTCCTGAATGGCTTTGGCAATCTTTACCATTTTTTCGTTACCTTCAGGCTTGTCCATTACCCATTTTATCGAATAATAACCATAAGCGAGTGCTGCAAATGGGCAAATAATCGCAATAAAAAGTCCAGCTGGCATAATAAATATCTCCTTAATATTAGTTAATTATCAGAATTGATAAAACACAAAAAAACTAAAGGGTGCACTCTGTATCATTCCTAGGCGAACGACAAAAGAATATTAAATCAAACTTGACCTGTGAGGAATCAATGACATAGATCAATATAGAATGACTTTTAAAAAAGATCAGTTTTTTTTACGGTTCCCGTGTATCTGAACCTTTTTTTGTATAGAATCAGGCGTAGCCTTGATTTATTTCAGGGTTTCATTAACGCTACGGAGAAATATTATGTCAGAATTATTTACTGCTGATTGGATGAATGCCTTAAAAGATGAATGGAATAACGAGCCAGGGGTGAAAGATAAATTGGCTGAGATTGGTTTTAATTCAGTAATCACCTGTGGATATAAAAATGAAGAAGACCCACGTGGGGTTTTCATTGTTGAGAACGGTGAGTGTATTAGTGCAGGGGATTGGGATGGTGAAACACCCGATTGGGACATGCGCGCAGCCCCAAATGACTGGAGAAAATGGGTAACCAAAGGTATTGGTATGGCTGGGATGGGCATGGCTTACGCTAGTGGTAAACTTAAGTTTAAAACAGGTGACTATGGGGCTATGATGAAAAATCCTAAGATGGCAGGTCCATTTGTTAAAAGTTTTGGCTTAATGAAAAATATTGATACAACTTGGTAGGTATTTGTTTGTATTTGATTTCTTATGTTTTAAAGCACAAAGATTTTTCATGTGGAAGGTCTCAAGTAACAATATTTCATTTTATTTAGGAGGTAATAATGGGATTTATTCGAAATTTATTAGCCATCATTGGTTTAATTGCATTGATTGGTGGGGGTTATGCTTATAGCAAGTTTTCAGGGGAGTTAGATGCCCTGAATGCATTAGACCCAGGAGCTAAAAAAGTTTATTTAGATATGTGGACAAAGCTTAAAGAAAGTGGGACTTCTGCTGATGCTACTGTCTGGAAAAGAGCTTTAGATGAAGGTGTTTCAGCGGAAGATGCAGCTGAAGCAATGAGTTCTGTTGCAACAGAGTTGAATATAAAAGCAGTTGGTATATTGCCATTATCTGCCGAAGTTGAAGCTAAAACGGATAAAAAGCAGCGCCTTTTAACGATCTATCAATATTGTAATCCATTAACTGCCATGACAATGGTTGAGCATTCCTTAGCTTTTTCAGCCTATTTACCCTGTCGAATTTCGATGGTTGAAGATAAGCAAGGAAAAATTTGGTTGTATGCGCTGGATATGGATATGATGATTTATGGTGGTAAAACACTTCCTGAAAAGCTATTAAAAGAAGCTAAAACTGTTAAAAAAGTGATTCTAGATATTATGGAAGCGGGTGCTACTGGAGAGTTCTAAATTTATTGGATTGGGGTTTATGCTCTTCAATGTGAAGAGTTTATCCTCATAAATATTTATGAAAAAAATATTATTAACAAAATTGTTGCTATTTATTTTTCTTACTACTGTCTTTAGCAGCATTTTTAGTAAAGCCAATGCTGCCCAGCATGATATAGCGATAAGGGATTAAAAAGTCTGATCTACTAGAACTTGGTAGATTATCGACAGACTATCTGAAAGAGCTGCTTGCATCAGGTCAAAAAGTGAGTTTATTAGGAAGTCTAACGCAAAAAGATAAATATAATCGACTTCCTGCCATTGTCATTAATGAGAAAGGTGAATCATTAAATGAGAAAATGGTAGAAGCAGGTTATGCCTTATTGCTCACTCGCTTTCCTATTAGTAATACCTTAAAAATGGTATTGGAAACAGCTCAGAAAAAGGCAAAAGCTGAGAAAAAAGGTCTATGGAAAAGTCATCCTGAGTTAATGAAGCAGTGGAGTAATTAATATCTCAAGACACGGGGTTAAATAAACTTCAGGTATCTACCCATCCCCCCCTTTTTTTGTATATTTTGGCGAGTACTCCATCAAACCAATATTATGGAATGTATAAGTCATCCCCTCTATTTCTATCTGAATCAAAAATACAATGCTTAAATTTGAAAAGAAATTGCAATCTGATAATAATAAACAAGCAGATGCAACACTAACCCTAACACTTGATGAGCGTATTAAAAGTCGTCTTAAAGTCACACTAGATAACGGTCAAGAAGTAGGTCTGTTTTTTGAAAAGGGTGTAAGCTTTGAAGATGGAGATTTAATTATCAGCTCAAATAAGGAGCTAATTGTTGAAATTAAGGCAGCGAATGAAACACTCTCAACAATTTATTCTGATGATCCTTTATTAATAGCACGAGCTGCTTACCATTTAGGCAATCGCCACATGCCTTTGCAAATAGAGCAGGGCAAATTACGCTATCAACATGATCATGTGTTGGATGCGATGGTACAGGGTTTAGGATTAGTGGTTAAAGTAGAACAGGCTCCATTTCAACCTGAATCTGGTGCATACAGTAGTGGAAGTCACTCGCATCAACATAGTCATCATTCGCATGATTAGTACCAAATCAAGTAATCTTAGCTTACTAAAACTATTACAACTTAGTAGCCCAACTTTGCCAGTAGGTGCGTTTGCGTATTCACAAGGGCTTGAATCGGTTGTAGAATCAGGGCTTGTGAACAATGTAGAATCACTTCAGAATTGGCTATTTGATACGCTCAAACTGAGTTTAAAATATGTTGATTTGGCAGTATTATCACGTCTGTATCAAGCATGGGAAGATGAAGATATTGATACTGTTAAATACTGGAATCAGCAGCTTTATGCCCAGCGTGAAACTAGTGAACTACGCGCAGAAGATCACCATCTTGGTGTGGCTTTGGCGCGCTTGCTAAGTGATCTTGATATTCCGCAAGCAAATGTCTGGAAGAAATACGATAACACCTGTTTTTTAACCTTGTTTACACTGGCAGCAGTGGAATGGAAAATAGACCTTGAGCAAACAATGTACGGCTTTCTCTGGTCATGGTTAGATAACCAAATTGCGGCTGCCATTAAATTAGTACCCTTAGGGCAAACAGATGGGCAACGGGTATTATCTAATTTACTTCCCAAAGTTCCTGAAGTTATTCAACAAGCGCAAGTATTAGATGATATAGATATAGGCGCATCATTGCCTATGCTAGCAATTCTCAGTTCACAGCATGAAACACAATATTCAAGACTATTTCGTTCTTAGTGTTTTATTCTTAGAATAGGGGAGTGCTTTGTGTATTTCCCTATATAAACAAAAACCTGAATCCATGAGGTCACTACGGCACAGGACGTATTAATCTCACAGATTCAGAATAAATTAAAAAATCAGCAAGGTATTAAAAATGAGCAATAAAGATGTACTAAGACTCGGTATCGGTGGACCTGTCGGTTCAGGTAAAACGGCTTTAATACGCCAACTTTGTAAGAAAATGAAAGACGACTACAATCTTGCTGTTGTCACGAATGATATTTACACCAAAGAAGATGCTGAGTTCTTACTGCGTCATAAAGTACTAGATGCTGATCGTATTATGGGTGTAGAAACAGGAGGTTGTCCACACACTGCAATCCGTGAAGATGCATCAATTAATCTTGCTGCGGTTGATACCATGTGCGAGCGTTTTACAAATTTAGATTTTGTCATTATTGAAAGCGGTGGCGACAATCTTAGTGCAACATTTAGCCCAGAGCTATCTGATCTCACCATCTACGTTATAGACGTTGCCGCAGGGGATAAAATACCTCGTAAAGGTGGGCCTGGTATTACAAAATCTGATTTATTAATTATCAATAAAATAGACCTTGCCCCAATGGTTGGTGCCTCACTAGAAGTCATGGAAAGCGATACAAAAAGAATGCGCGCTGAGAAACCTTTTATTTTCACTAATTTAAAAGATGGTGAAAATATAGATCAAGTAATTGATTTTATTGTGGATAAAGGAATGCTTAGAGTTTGAGTAAGAATCAACAGATTCAGGTGATAAAGCATTATCATATAAATACCATATTACTCCATCAAGCTAATATTGATGGGGTGATAGTATTTAACGATTAGTGAAATACTTATTTAGAAGAATTATCAGGGTAAAATTTATACCCTGATATTTGAATATGGCGCGCTGGGGAGGATTCGAACCCCCGACCCCCTGGTTCGTAGCCAGGTACTCTATCCAACTGAGCTACCAGCGCGTAGGTCTTGAATTGCCTGATAAGGCAAGGTGGCGTATTTTGCAAATTTCAGCTCAACAAGTCAAGTAATTCTTAATAAACAATTCTAACAAGTAAAGAGCTGAATTTTGCAAAATATACATAATTTGGCGGAGAAGGAGGGATTCGAACCCTCGATACGGGATAAACCATATACTCCCTTAGCAGGGGAGCGCCTTCAGCCTCTCGGCCACTTCTCCATAGCTTCTATTTTTAGATCAAAAATAGATGTAAAAATAGAAAGAGCGCAAGGATACCTTTGAGTGAGCCTGAGGTAAAGAGTAATTTATAAAAATTATCAAAAAAATGGGGGGATGGGTATATATGACTTTTGTGGCTGTAAAAGAACTTATGTAATATCTTCAATTAAGCCAATATTATTGGAGTACTAGGAGGCTGTCCGAGAACTAAGAATTGACTGCAAATACCATAAACATCATAATCTGAACTTATCAAATTCGTTAAATAGAGTAACTATTCGCCTCTTTTGATAAGCTCACCTTATAATATTTCTGGCATTTTCGTTTCAATCCGAGTTCTCAGACAGCCTCCTAGAAAGGATTATTTGCCTAATTGATAGGGGTATCTTATAGTTATCCATTTAGGAATAAATACAAGGAGATACCATTGAATATTACTGACCTGCTTTTTGAGAAAAGCAATACTGATACGATTTCTGAATTTGCTAAAAAATTCAATGTTGATGATTCACAGGCTAAAGATGCTATTTCATCCTTGGCAAAATCACTCTCTGAAGGTCTTGGCTTTCATGCCAAAAAAGAATCTGGTTTAGGGAGCTTATTCGATGCTTTAGAAAAGGGCAATCATTCACGTTATCTTGACGAGCCAGCGATTTTAGGGCGTGAAGAAACTATAAAAGATGGCAATGATATTCTTGGTCATATTTTTGGCAATAAGGATGTTAGTCGTCATGTTGCCAAACGTGCATCTGAAAAAACAGGCTTAAGTAGTTCTCTATTAAAGAAAATGCTTCCAGTTGTTGCAACAATGGTTATGGGTGCATTGAGTAAAGGTATGTTTGGTGGTTCTGCAAAGCCACAACGTCAAGAATCTACAAGCTTCTTAACTAAGATTTTTGATCGAGATCATGATGGTTCAATGGTAGATGATGTACTTGGAATGGCTTTTAAAGCAGTCTTTCGTTAATCTGAAATCACAAATCTGTGGGGCTACTTCTACTCCAACAATATTGGCTTGATGGAGTGCTCGCATTAGCCTCACAGACTCAGGTTTAAACCATCTGAAAAATATCTAAAAATAGGGGGGGATGGGTATATATCTTAATCTAGGAGGCTGTCCGAGAACTCGGATTGAAACCTTGAATATTGCAACTAGATATATAAAAACCTACATACTGGGTACAGAAGTTTGGCTTCCATGCTTAGATTAGAAATACTAAATTAAAATGATTAAGTATCATTACACTACGTTAGATTTCTTAACTTTGTGTTTGCTTATGTTATATTCTATACAGTTTATAATGCCCTTTAATGGATATGATCACAAACTATCACGCCAAATACTACGCATACGAACTCACACGCAGAAGGCGTGGAGGTGATATTGATCGACTCTCTCAATCTCTTTTCAATTCTTCGGTTGATCTAAACCCACACCAAATAGATGCCGCATTGTTTGCACTGCAAAACCCTTTAAACAAAGGTGTTTTGATGGCGGACGAAGTAGGCTTGGGCAAAACCATTGAAGCTGCTTTAGTGATGAGTCAGCTTTGGGCAGAGCGTAAAAGAAGCATTATAATCATCTGCCCTGCATCGTTACGAAAACAATGGGCAAATGAATTAACAGAAAAGTTTAATCTTCCTGTACGAGTGCTGGATGCTAAAACTTACAAGACACTGCAAAAAAAGGGCATTCACTCACCACTAAGAGAAGATGTAATCAACATCATATCTTTCAACTATGTCACCAGTATTGAAAAGCACCTAACAACAATCCCTTGGGATTTAGTGGTGATTGATGAAGCCCACAAACTCAGAAATGCACATCGAGAAAGTCACCAGACAGGGCAAGCCGTAAAACGAACTTTTGCAGGTAGTAAAAAGTTATTACTCACCGCAACACCTTTACAAAACAGCCTGTTAGAACTCTTTGGCTTAAGCACCATTATTGATGAACACTTATTTGGTGACATAAGCAGCTTCCGTTCCCAATTTATGCGTGATGGCAATGATATTGAAGCCTTAAAATATCGCTTAAAAGAATTCTGCCAAAGAACACTAAGACGGCATGTGCTGGAATACATCAAATACACCAAACGTATTCCCGTTACCATTCCCTTTACGCCATCACCTGAAGAGGTGAGGTTTTATAATTTAATATCAGCATTTCTACAAAGAGAAAATTCATACGCACTTCCATACCGTCAAAAACACCTCGTATCACTGGCTGTACGCAAATTATTAGCCTCATCCACCCCAGCGGTCATAAAAACCTTAGAAGGAATGCTAGAGCGTCTCAACCAGCTATTAGAAGAGCAAGTGCTTGAAAGCGATTGGATAGAAAAGCTCATTGACGACGAAGATATTGAATATGAATTAGAAGACGATTTTGAGCAAGAATTACAACAAATAGCCGATCAAGAAAAAGAGCAGCAAGAAGCACCCAAAATAGAAGTAGACATGACACTGCTCAAAGGTGAAATTGCCGAGCTTGAGCAATACCTTGAGCTTGCCTATAACATCAAAGAAGACGAAAAATCCCATGCGCTTTGCAAAGCACTCGATATTGGCTTTGAGAAAATGCAAAAAATGGGCTCGCCTCGCAAAGCCGTTATCTTTACAGAATCCACCCGTACTCAAGCCTATCTCGCGCAATATCTTGAGCGTCATGGTTACAACAGCAAAGTCATTACCTTTAGCGGTAGCAATAATACCCAAAGTCAAAAAGCAGTTTACCAGAATTGGGTTAAAGAAAATAAAGGCACGTACAAAGTCACAGGCTCACTCGCCATAGACAAACGCTCAGCTATTATCGACAACTTTAGAGATGATGCAGAAATCCTCATCGCCACCGAAGCCGCTGCCGAAGGTGTCAACCTGCAATTTTGTAATCTGGTTATAAATTATGATTTACCGTGGAATCCGCAACGGGTAGAACAGCGCATTGGTCGTTGTCATCGTTATGGGCAAAAGTTTGACGTGGTTGTCATCAACTTTCTCAATAAAAAGAATGAAGCAGATGGACGTGTACTCGAATTATTAACCGACAAGTTCCAGCTATTTGATGGTTTATTTGGATCATCCGATGAAATTCTAGGGCGTATAGAATCAGGCATCGACTTTGAAAAGCGTATTATTTCAATTTACGATCAATGCCGTACCCCAACAGAAATCAACACAGCATTTGATGAATTACAAAAAGAACTGGATGAAACCATTACCAAACGCATGGCAGAAACCGAAGCCAAGCTTTTTGAAAACTTTGATCAGCAAATCCATGAGCTACTAAAAATACGCAAGCAAAAAGCAGAAGAACGTCTGGATATAATCAGCCGATTATTTTGGCAACTTACACAGCACTTACTGGCACAGGCAGCCACCTTTGATAATAACAAACTCACCTTTAATCTAAGCAAACCCATAGAAACCTCACCCGCAGGAAAATACCGCCTTAAACACAAAGGTGTAGATAAAAGTGATGATATTCAAATCTACCGCATGAATCATCCCTTAGGTGAATATGTGCTGGATAAAGGACGACGCTTAAACACCCCCGTTGCCAATGTCATTTTTGATTTAACAAGCCACCCTTACAAACTTTCAGCACTAGAGAGCCTAGCCACAAAATCAGGCTGGCTAGAGCTGAATCAATTGGAATTACAAAGCTTTCAAGATGAAGAGCATCTCGTGTTTACCGCACAAACCGATACAGGTGAATTGCTCGACCAAGAACTTTGCGAACAACTCTTTAACCTATCGGCTACGACACAAGGCAGTGTTAGCGAAGAACCACCCGAAGCATTAAAGGAAAACGCCAAACAACAAATCAAAGCCAAGCTCAATCAAGTATTGGAAGAAAATAATAAGTATTTTGAGCAAGCCAGAGAAAAACTAGAAGCATGGGCAGAAGATCAAATTTTATCCTCTGAAAAAGCACTAGAAGACACCAAACTAAAAATCCGAGATGCCAAACGCCAGTCACGACAAGCACAAAGCTTAGAAGAACAAAAAGAATGGCAAACCAAAATCAAGAAGTTAGAAAAACAGAAAAGGGATCAGCGCAGAAGGATTTTTGATGTTGAAGATGCCATTGAAGATAAGCGTGATGAACTCATCGCAGGGCTAGAAAAAAGATTAATTCAAAAAACCAGCACGCATCATCTGTTTTTGATACGCTGGTCTATTGTTTAATTAAGGGAGAATACTTAACGAGAATATGGCTAAAAAAACAAAAAAAATTAACGTTAGTGGGACGGAAATATCGCTGATTCAAGCAGATATGGAAGAATTCGTAAGCCTTACGGATATAGCTAAACACAAAAACCCAGAAGCTCCCGCAGATATAGTTAAAAACTGGTTAAGAAACAAAAATACCCTTGAACTACTTGGCTTATGGGAAAAGCTAAATAACCCAGATTTTAAACTGGTCGAATTCGACCAGTTTAAAACTGAGTCAGGTTTAAATCATTTTGTACAAAGCATCAAACAGTTAAAAATGGAAAATAAATAAAGTGACCAATATGAGCAAAACCAGCGATAAACAGCAACAGCTTGTTGCCACACTCAAAGAACTTTTTATGATGGATCAAGCGGATCTGGATTTTGGTATCTACCGCATTATGAATGCCAAGCATACCGAGATAGAAGGCTTTTTGAATAATGAATTATTGCCCACCATACGCGAGACTTTGCAAGCAGGTGGTAAAGCGACGGATACCCAAAAAGAGCTGGATGATGCGATTAAACAAGCGCAAGAGCTGGGAGCAGACCCTGATACGCTACCCAAAGTACAACAACTTAAAGCACTCTTGGGTGATGGAGCAAACAACAGCCTCGAAAAAGACGAAGCCGAGATATTCTCCCACTTAACCACCTTTTTTAGCCGCTATTATGATGGTGGTGATTTTATGTCACTGCGTCGTTACAAGCAGGAAACCTACTCACCCCTGCCCATGAATGGCGAAGAGGTCAAACTGCATTGGGCGAATGCCGACCAGTATTATATTAAAAGTGCCGAAAGTTTTAGCAACTACGCCTTTAAGCTAGGCAACGATGAAAGTGACAATAATAATGATAACAACAAAAAAACCGTCCGTTTTGAGCTAGTACAGGCCAGTACCGAACAAAACAACAAAAAAGAAGCCAGTGACAAAGAACGCCGTTTTATTCTCGATGAAAACCAGCCTGTATCCATACGACAGCATGAAGGCAAACAAGAGCTAATCCTGCATTTTAACTATCAAGCAGACAGTGGAAAACGTACACAAAAAAATATCAATCTGGCAACCATTGAATGGATTAAAACCTTTAATGGTGAAGGCGTTTTTGAAAACCAGCAAGACTGGCTAAACTGGCAGGCGGAACTATTAGCCCCCAAACCCACCGATAAAAATAAAAACAGAACCGTACTAGAAAAATACCTCACCGACTACACCGCCAAAAACAGCTTTGATTATTTTATTCATAAAGACCTGGGCAGATTTTTAAGGCGGGAACTTGACTTTTTTATTAAAAATGAACTGCTACTGCTGGATGATATTG
Source organism: Thiotrichaceae bacterium (assembly GCA_026988295.1). Classification (GTDB taxonomy): domain Bacteria; phylum Pseudomonadota; class Gammaproteobacteria; order Thiotrichales; family Thiotrichaceae; genus Cocleimonas. Next base: position 6,769 of record JALSLM010000150.1, on the reverse strand, counting down.
TGCCAGACAGCACCGATGCCTTAGCAAGCCAGCTATTAAGCAATGAACGCAGCTTAAAGAAAATAGTGGCGTTTAAAGGCATCGCCTTAAAGCTTATCGCCTTTTTAGCCCAGCTGGAAGACTTTCAGAAAAAGCTCTGGTTAAAGAAAAAGTTTGTGCTGGAAAGCAATTACTGCATGACGCTGGATCGTGTGCCTGAAGCGTTTTATGGGGAGATATTGGCGAATCAGCAGCAGTTGGATGAGTGGGTGGAATTGGGATTTATTGATAAAGAGACCACCAAAGACACTAAAGTCACGAAACAAAGCTTAAAGGAAAATCCGTATTTATTGATTGATACAGGGCTGTTTGATGAGGACTTTAAACAACGGCTACTGGCTGAAATTGACGATATTGATGAGCAGATGGATGGCTTATTGATCCATTCGGAGAATTTTCAGGCTTTGAATTTGTTGCAAGAGCGTTATCGGGAACAGGTGAAGTGTGTTTATATTGATCCGCCTTATAATACGGGGGAAGATGGTTTTGCGTATAAAGATGCGTATCAATACTCATCTTGGCTTTCCATGATGTCTGATAGGGCAGTATTTATTTATAAAATATTACAAAATGAAGGTGTATTTTTATGTTCTATTGATGATTATGAGTTTAATCGTCTACATTTAGTTTTGCGTGATGTTTTTGGAGATTCATCATATGAAGCTACATTCATACGAAAGAGAAGGTCTAGTTCAGCAATGTCACAAAACCTACTATCTCAGGACCATGAGTATGTAGTTTGTTTTACAAAAGATGGTTTTGAAAAAGCAAAAGGTATTGAAAAAAATTATAGTTCTTATTCTAACCCTGATAATGATCCAAGGGGTGATTGGACTTTAGGTGATTTAACCGTAGGAATGGATAGTTCTCAAAGACCTAACCAGTTTTATGAATTAGTTTCACCTTTCTCAGGTAAAAAATATCCAGCTAACCCCAATAGAGTTTGGTCATATATACCATCATCTATGAATAAAAAAATTGAGGAAGGTATTATTGCTTTTCCTGATGATCCTTCGTTACTAAAGATAGGAATTACTATCACTGGACCGATGCTTAAAAGGTTCAAAAGTAATTTAAAATCAAATGTAAACCCAGTATCCACTTTAATTGGAGTTGGTACAGGATTTATCGAAGAAGATGGTATAACTAAGCTATTTAGTGGTTTAAATACAGCAGCTACAAAAGAGATCCAAAATATTTTTGGTGAAAATAAGTTTTCTTATGCAAAGCCTATGTCATTAGTTAGTGTCTTAGAGGAACAATTTTGTAATTCAAAAAATACAATACTTGATTACTTCGCAGGCTCAGGCACAACCGCCCATGCAACTATCAACCTAAATCGCGAAGACAAAGGCAATCGCAAATACATCCTAGTTGAAATGGGTGAATATTTTGATACCGTTTTAAAACCCCGTATTAAAAAAGTCGTCTATTCTGAAAACTGGAAAAACGGTAAACCCGTAGCGGATAAAGACGGTAACTACAACGGTGTTAGCCACTGCTTTAAATACAACCGCTTAGAATCCTACGAAGATGTCGTCGATAATTTGCAACTACAACGCACCGAAATTCAAGCCGATTTACTCAATAACCCTGATAACAAAAACCTGAAAGAAGATTATCTGCTTAACTATATGCTGGATATTGAGGCGAAGGGCAGTTTGTTTTCGCGTGAGCTGTTTATTGATCCCTTTAACGCCAAGATGCGGGTGGTGCGGGATAATGAAACCAAACAGCAAGCGATTGATTTGGTGGAAACCTTTAATTATCTGCTGGGGCTAAGGGTAGAATCCACGCGCAAACAACAGGGCATGGTCGAGGTGATTGGCACAAACCCTGCGGATGAAAGTGTGCATATTATCTGGCGTAACCTAAAGCAAACCGATAACGACGCACTCGATGAATGGTTCCGCAAGCAAAGCTATAACACGCGAGATAGGGAGTTTGATCGCGTCTATGTGAATGGCGACAACAACCTGCCCAATCTAAAAACCAGCGAAGAAAGCTGGAAAGTACAACTCATCGAAGAAGCCTTTGAAACACTGATGTTTGATTGTCAGGATGTTTAAATGAATCACACCGCTAAGTTCTTTGACCACGAAACACAGCAAAAACACGAAAAAAAACAAGCAATCCCTTTCGTGTATTTAGTGGTAAGTTCCATAAAAAGTGCAAAAAACAGGGGGGGTGGGTTTTTAAAACCACTTTATAAAACCCACCCCCCCACTTTTTGCACACTTTATACAAGTGTCAGAGCAATTGTCGTTAAGCAAAAAATATCCCTTTTAACTCTTTTCGTGTATTTAGTGTGTTTCGTGGTAAATAAGTATATTTTAAGGTTATTGAGGAACTACCGAGGAATCCTCGATAGTTGCTGGGATGCTGTTCGGGCAATAAAAGCTGTGGTGATAGCGTATGAATAAGCGCATCCGCAACAGTACCGCTGAGTTTTTAATCTTCACCGCGCAAGCAGGAGAACAAAGCATTGAAGCCCGTTATGAGGAGGATTCGGTTTGGTTGTCTCAAAAGCTGATGGCTGAGTTATTTGATGTAAGCGTGCCAACGATTAATGAGCATCTGAAAAATATATTTAGCAAGAATGAGTTAGAAGAGCATTCAGTTATTAGGAAATTCCGAATAACTGCTGCTGATGGTAAGCGTTATCAGACTAAATTTTATAATCTGGATGCCATTATTTCCGTCGGTTATCGCGTTAATTCAGTGCGAGCCACGCAGTTTCGCCAGTGGGCAACGCAGATTCTTAAAGAGTTTGCTATTAAGGGCTATGTGCTGGATAAAAAACGCATGGAAAACGGCAGTTTTCTGAATGAAGATTATTTTGAGCGTCTACTTGAAGAAATTCGGGAAATTCGCCTAAGTGAGCGTAAGTTTTATCAAAAGGTTACCGATATTTATGCCACTAGTGTCGATTACAATAAAGATGCCCCCACCACCAAAGCCTTCTTCGCCAAGGTGCAAAATAAGCTGCATTTTGCGATTCATGGTCATACGGCTGCTGAGCTAATCAAACAAAGAGCGGATAGTAATCAACCCAATATGGGATTAACCAGTTGGGAGAAAGCCCCCACAGGTAAAATACTCAAAAGCGATGTTGGTATTGCCAAAAACTACCTCACGCAAGATGAAATTAATGCTTTAGGTCGTATCGTTAACGCCTATCTTGAACTTGCCGAAGAACGTGCCATGCGAAAAATCCCTATGACGATGGAAGACTGGGCGACACGTTTGGATAAGTTTATTGAGTTTACCGATAGAGATGTTTTGACAGGCAGTGGCAAAGTATCAGCAAAAGCCGCGATTAAACACGCAGGCAGTGAATTTGAAAAATACCGTATGGTGCAAGATCGTTTGTTTGAAAGTGATTTTGATCAAGTACTAAAAGAGCTTAAAGATGATTCTAAAAACGACTAAACACACGAACGACACGAAAAAGATTATAAATTGGCGAAGCCAAACTAACTTTCGTGTATTTAGTGTCTTTCGTGGTAAAAAAAGGTTAACTAGATAATGGCTAAAGCAACTATCCCATTCCCACACAAGCTGGTTCTTAATCGCTTTATGTTAAGCCTATTTGGTGCGGATGTTTTTAATCTGGATATTGATCCTTTTAGGGAAATGTCACGCCGATTAATTGATGAATCACTTGAGTTAAACGACAAAGAAGGCAATTCGGCTTATTACAATGAGATTTTAGGATTACTCCCTGATAACAGTATTTTAACGCCAGAATTATTGCTTGAGTTTGATGAAAACATTCAACGCCATACACGTCAAATCAATGAAAAACGCTCATCACAGCTGATACGCTGGAAGTATTTTCAGTATCTTACTTTGTTGTTCACTGAAATCTATCTGGATTGGTATTTTCGTGACCCTGATGATTTATTAGAAACCTTGAACCAGCACCTTGATCAATTTAATCAATCCTTGACTGAATGGGGTGAGAAAAAGACTAATCTACTCAAGCCTTTTACAGAAGAAAATCTTAAAAAATTGGCGTACTGGAATGCGACAGGCAGCGGTAAAACCTTATTGATGCATGTGAACCTCTTGCAGTATAAGCATTACCTTAAAAAGCATCGTAAAGAGCATGAGTTAAACCGCATTATTGTGTTGACCCCTAATGAGGGTTTAACTCACCAGCATTTGGATGAATTAAAGTTGTCAGGTATTACTGCGTCTGAGTTCTCAAAAGTAGCTAAAGGTAGCATGAGGTACGGTGACAGTATTATTGATGTTATCGACATGAATAAGCTTAAAGAAGAAGGTAAAAAGAAAACCGTTTCAGTTGATCAGTTTGAGCAAAATAATCTGGTGTTGATTGATGAAGGGCATCGTGGTGCTAAGGGTGATGTTTGGTCTGATATGCGTGAACGCCTGGCACGGGAAGGTTTTACTTTTGAATATTCTGCAACCTTGGGGCAAGCGGTTGGCAGTACCCCAAAGCTGGCAGATGAGTATGCTAAAGCCATCTTGTTTGATTATTCTTACCGTTATTTTCATGCCGATGGTTTTGGTAAAGATTTTCAGATTCTTAATATTGATGCGGATGATTCCAGCGAGGCGGATAGGCAGAATCGTCAGCTTTATTTAACCGCGTGTTTACTGAGTTTTTATCAGCAAAGCCGTGTTTATGCTGAGAATAAAGCTAAATATACAGCTTTTGATTTGGGTAAGCCTTTATGGGTGTTTGTCGGTAGTAAAGTGGCTGCGGTGCGTACTGAAAGCCGTAAACAGGTATCGGATGTTGTCGATATTTTATTGTTTATCGCTGAATTTGTGCGAGAGCAGAAAACTAGTATTAGAAACCTTGAAAAATTATTAAGTGGTGATACAGGCTTATTGAATCAAAAGAATAAAGATATTTTTGCCGAGGCTTTTCCGTATCTGGTTGGTACAGGTGAAAAGGCAGAGCAAGTTTTTAGTGATATTTTAGATTCCTTATTTAATGCACCTGCGGGTGGCACTTTGCATGTTGATTTTCTTAAAGGAGGTGATGGCGAGCTGGCTTTACGTTTAGGCTCAAGTGAAGAAAACTTTGGCGTGATTAATGTTGGCGATGCTCCAAAAGTTAAAAAGCTTTGTGAGGCACAAGAGGAATTGAGCGTTAGTGAAAAAAGCTTTTATACATCCATCTTCAAAGGCATTAATGATAAAGATTCTAAGATTAATCTATTGATTGGTTCTAAGCGTTTTTCTGAAGGCTGGAATAGTTATCGTGTGTCCACAATGGGTTTGATGCATGTAGGCAAATCAGAAGGTTCAGAGATTATCCAGTTATTCGGTCGTGGGGTGCGTTTACGTGGTTTTGAAAATTGCATGAAGCGTAGTCGAGCGATTCACTGGGCGGCTAAAGGTGCTGGTAATGACAGTGAAATGGTTTGGGTGGCAAAGGATGAATACTTGCCTATTTTGGAAACACTGAATGTATTTGGTGTGAAATCCGATTATATGGCTCGTTTTAATGAGTTCCTCGAAGGTGAAGGAATCAAAAAGACAGACAGTATGATTAAGAAGACCATTCCCATTAAAATTAGCTTGCCTAAAACACCGTTGATTACGGTAAAAGTGCCTGATGATATTAATTTTAAGAAACAACAAAAAACGATTCTTGTTGCGCCAGAGGACTATGCAACAAATCACGAAGGGCATCATTTGAATGTGACGTTGGATTGGTATCCCCGAGTGGTCGCAAAATCGAGTAGGGGGGTTCGTGTAACTAGACACAATGCTGATTTGGATAACATGAAGCTAGAAGCCGAGCATTTGGCTTTTATAGACTTTGATGCAATTTATAAGGCAATGCAGCAACTCAAGGCAGAACGCAACTGGTACAACCTGAATTTAAGTGTTGAGGCAATTAAAGCCACCTTGCAAGATCGTTCTTGGTACACGCTTTATATACCTAAAGAACGTATGCAATTAACCAGCTTTGAGCGTTATTTTGAATGGCAAGACTTAGCAATTACTTTGCTAAAGAAATATTGCGACCGTTTTTATAAAACTGAGCAAGAAGCCTTTGAAGCACCACATCGAAAATATGCCGAACTTGATCCATCTGATCCAAATTTCTTTGAAGAGTATAAGTTGCTAATTGATGAATCTGAAAAGATGATTCTGCAACGGATTGATGAGTTACAGCAGCATATTATAAACGGCAATTTGACTGATTTTAATATTGCAGGAAAAGGCGAAGTAATTTTCTTTGAAAAGCACCTGTACTCACCGTTACTGCACTTGAAAAAAGGTGTTGATAGTGATTTATTCAAAGTAAGCCCTACACACTTAAATGATGGCGAATATAACTTTGTTTGTGATTTAAGAAAGTACTATGAAAGCGAGCCTATCGTACTAAAGGACAAAGAGATTTACTTATTGAGAAATCAGTCTCGCGGTCGCGGTTTAGGCTTTTTTGAAGCAGGAAACTTCTATCCTGATTTTATCCTTTGGGTGTTGGATGGCGACACACAGCACATTGTTTTTGTTGATCCTAAAGGTATACTTCATTGCTCTGGACTTGATGACCCCAAGCTTAAATTCTTTGAAACAGTTAAAGAGCTTGAGAAAAAAATGCGCGATGACCAAATGATTCATGCTGAAAAAATCCAGATGCATTCCTTTATTATCTCAAATACACCTTTGGCAAAAGTACGCTGGTGGCATGATGGTATGGATAATATTGAAGGTTTTGCCGAGCGGAATGTGTTGT
>JALSLM010000149.1 GCA_026988295.1 Thiotrichaceae bacterium | reverse complement strand
GGATGTATAATCATGTTAGACCTTTTTCTTACTATCGTTTAGCATGTCCTGAAGAATTTCTCTTGCTTGATAGAGAGCATAACTTCTTTCTGGAATATGTCCATGATCACACGGGACTCGACAATTATTGTTGTTGTATATGTGTTTGCTTTGCCTTCAAAAATAAAATGGACACCCATAATTTCATCTTTTACTGATAATTAGATGGACATCCTTTTAACCCTAAAGACCTAATCTCATCATAACAATAGATCAGTTTATACACAGTCTACTACCTTTCGTCGGATTTTCAACCACAACCTCAGTACTCCATCAGTTTATATAGACAGACCCAAAGTAAACAAGTACATACCCATCCCCCCCTTTTTTTCATATTTTTCATATTTTTCATATTTTTCATATTTTTCATATTTTTCATAAAACAATATCGGCTTAATAATGCAAGATAGAATCCTTTTATAAACGACAATCAATCAATAAACTAAAATAACTTTCGTTATTGAGTATAATCAAAGACTATATTAATAAACTCTAATATAGTCTTTCGCGCCATCACATTTTTCAAAGGACAAACTAATAATGGATAAAAATCAACCTAATGCCGATACTAATCCAAGCGGAAATAATAAGGGAAATTCTGCTACGAGCATGGTGGAAGAAGCTGAAAATCTTAATAGATTACAAAATTTTCCAATTTCATTTTTTGCCATCATTATGGGCTTATCTGGCTTTACTATCGCTTGGGAAAAAGCGGCACATCTTATGCAGACGCATGTATTTTTTGATGCTCTTTCTGCTTGGGGAACCTTGCTGGCTTTTTTGATTATTTCAGGCTTGTATATTAATAAAATACTTATTCACCCTGAGGCAGTTTCGGCCGAGCTAAAACATCCTGTAAAACTGAGCTTTTTTCCAGCTGCTTCTATTGGTTTATTATTAATCTCGGTTGCTATGGTCAACCGAGCAGAAGCCTTATCGCATGTATTATGGTTTTTAGGCACTTTATTTCATTTCGTGCTATTTCTTTATGTTGTTAATAGCTGGATGCACCATGAACATTATCAGATTACGCATATCAGCCCTGCATGGTTTATCCCTGCTGTTGGTAATGTTCTTATTCCAATTGTAGGGATGCATTTTGGTTATGTTGAGGTTTCATGGTTTTTCTTTAGTATTGGGATCATTTTCTGGATAATTCTGTTCACTTTATTTTTTAATCGCATTTTATTTCATAATCCAATGCCAAAGCATCTGGTACCGACTTTATTTATCTTAATAGCACCTCCTGCCGTTGGTTTTATTTCCTATGTGAAACTCAATGGTGGTTTGGATAATTTTGCACATATTCTTTACTACATTGCTTTATTTTTAACCTTTTCACTATTTACTCAGTTCAAACAATTTGCGACCTTGCCTTTCTTTCTGTCTTGGTGGGCTTATTCTTTCCCAATTTCAGCAATAACCATTGCAAGTTTTTTAATGTATTCATTAACACATAACATTATGTTTGCAACGATTGGGGGTATTTTATTGGCTATTCTTACAGCAATTATTGCCTTGCTAGTCTTTAAAACATATAAAGCTATTTCAATGAAAAAGGTCTGCGTAGAAAGCTAATAAAAATTAAATAACCACCAGTTCAAGCGTGTGGTTATTTGAGTCAAATTTAACCCACTACCAGCCAAGCTATCTATCTCAAACTTGAAAACGATTAAAAACCCTGTGGCTCTCTCTGTTTTAAAAAATGCAAAAACAGGGGGGATGGTGTATCTACAAATTTCTCCTGTATCCATAAAACTAAAGTTGATGGTGTACTAATTTATACGATTAAATTCTCATTTTTTTGGTAAAACATATTACACAAATCATTGTAACTGAGTGATAATAGTCGGCTTATTTTTCTGAGATTTTTTCATGAGCCGTTTACTTCGCTCTGGTGCTATTATTAGTGCCATGACAATGATTTCGCGTGTTTTAGGTTTAGCTCGTGATGCTATTATTTTCCAGTATTTTCCTGCTGGTGGCGCACTGGATGCTTTCTTTGTTGCCTTTCGTATTCCTAACTTATTAAGGCGCATGGTTGCTGAGGGTGCATTCTCACTTGCTTTTGTGCCAGTTCTATCTGAATATAAAGAAAAACGTAGCCCTGAAGATTTACAAAAACTATTAAATCATGTGGCTGGAACTTTAAGTCTTGTACTCTTTGGGATAACTGTTCTAGGCATGGTTCTCGCCCCCTTATTGGCAAGTCTATTTGCGCCAGGGTTTTTATTAGGGTCTGAAGCTCATAGCAATAATACTTCTCAGCATGAGTTAACAGCTAGTCTACTACTGATTACTTTCCCCTATATCTTCTTTATCTCCTTATCTGCTTTTGTGAGTGCCATTTTAAATACTTTTCAAAAGTTTGCTGTACCTGCTTTTACACCCGTATTATTAAATATTGTATTAATTAGCTCTGCAATCTGGGTGGCTCCACATTTTGAAGAGCCTGTTAAGGCACTGGCATGGGGGGTAATAATTGGTGGTATTGCACAGTTGGTTTTTCAATTACCTTCACTGATTAAACTCGGCTTATTGCCTAAACCAAATTTTAAGCGTGGTCATGAAGGGGTCAAGCGTATTATGAAACTTATGATTCCTGCTTTATTGGGTTCATCTGTTGCGCAAATCAATATTCTTATAAACACGGCTATTGCTTCAATGCTTGCTGTCGGTAGTATTAGTTGGTTATATGCTTCTGACCGTTTTGTTGAGCTGCCACTGGCGATTATAGGAGTTGCTATTGGTGTTGTTATTTTACCAAAATTGTCTGGTGATCATGTTAAAGCGCAGAGTAAAGCTTTTAGCGAAACACTGAACTGGGCTGTTAAAGTCGGTATTTTAGTTGCATTACCCTCAATGGTAGGGTTGATCTTATTAGCTAAACCTATTTTAGCAACGGTTTATAAAAATGGTGTGAATGATTGGTCATTAGTAGAAATGGCAAGTATGAGTTTAGTAACATATTCACTCGGTTTGCCCGCTTTTATTTTAGTAAAAGTTTTAGCTCCAGGGTTTTATTCACGTCAAGATACACGTACACCAGTGCGTATTGGCATTATTGCAATGGTCAGTAATATTTTTATGAGTGGGATAATTGTTTATCCTTGGTACACAATGGGATATATCGGAGCACATGCTGGGCTTGCGTTATCAACAACTTTAGCAGGGTATATCAATGCAGGAATGCTGTTTTATCAACTCAAAAAACAGAAAATTTACTACCCTCAGGAAGGCAATAATTTAAGCTGGTTAAAAGATTTATTAAGGATTCTGGCAGGTCTTATCGCTATGATAGTTATTATTCTTTACTTAAATCCAGATGATAGTTGGTGGCAAGTTGCTAGTTTAGGAGAAAAGATAATGCAGTTATTCACATTGGTCAGTCTGGCCATTATCAGCTATTTTATTGTACTTTATACTTTTGGCTTGAGAAAAAAAGACTTCTCCCCTGAATAACTATCTATGCATGAATAACTGCATATAATTTGTTCACTACAGAGATTTCTGTTAGTGTAAAAAAATAATAATACAAATCATCAATAACTCAGAGCACACAAGGAATAATTACTATGAAAATCATTAGCATGAGGAATAATATTCTACTCATCATATTACTAAGCTTTTCTTTGTTTTCCATCAATGCCTTTGCAAAAGATTCCTTAATTGGTAGTTGGGCAAGCAGTAAAATTCAGCTTAAACTAAAATCAAACCACAGGTATATCTATTCTGTTAAAATTTTAGGTATCAAAAAAGAATTTAGAGGAAAGTGGTCAACAAAAACCATAACTAAAAAAAATGGTAAGAAAGCCAATATGCTGATACTTCGTTATAATCTATTCGGAAAACGAAATAAGGTAGCAGAATATTCATTTAATAAAGGACGCTTAAAACTGGTTCAGAATGGTAAAGTGCATTACTTAAAAAGAAAATAAAAAAACATAATTTCTCATTCCTTGCTGTTATTACGATTACCCTATTACAGCTTATTTTTTATCGCCCAAGCAATATCAGCAGCCTGCCTGTTTTCTGCTACATCGTGTACACGAAATATCATAACTCCCTGATTTACGGCTAAAGCAGTGGTAGCGCATGTTCCTGCAACACGTTGTTCTGGCTTGTTATTATTGTTGTCGTGCTTATTAATGTTGTTAAGGCTACTAAGGTTATTACAAATATCAGCAATAAAACTTTTTCGGCTAGTGCCTAGCAAGACTGGAAAACCAAGTGCAACCAAAGACTTTAAATCAGCCAATAGCGCAAGGTTATGTTGTAATAATTTACCAAAGCCAATCCCAGGATCAATAATAATATTATATTTCTTCACTCCCATTTTAAGGGCAAGTGAAGCGCGTTCTTTTAGATAACTTTTAACTTCCCGTGAAACATCCTGATAATAAGGAGCATTCTGCATAGTGCTTGATTTTCCTTGACGATGCATTAAAACAATGGGTATCTGTTTTTTTGCTGCTAACTTGAGCATTGGTTCAATACTATTATCACTACTACTATCAAGATTATTATCAATAATCTGAGCATCTTCACCTGCTGATATATCATTGATCCAGTTTGCACCTGCTTCCAATGCAGCTAAAGCAACTTGGTAGTTAGTGGTATCCACACTAATAATTATTTTTTTTGAGATTTGATTGCGGATGCCTTCTATAACTGGCACAACTCGGGAAATCTGCTCATTGGCAGAAATAGATTCTGCACCAGGACGAGTGGATTCACCACCAATATCAATAATATCAGCACCCTGCTCTAGCATTTCGCTTGTACGATCAATAGCTTGATTCAATTGATTATATTGACCACCATCAGAAAAACTATCTGGCGTTACATTTAAAATACCCATAATCAATGGGCGTTTATTTTGTGAATTAATTATAGGTGGCATACAAAGGACTCCAACAACATTGGTTTGATGGATAAAATAACTTGATCAGGATTTAACCCAACTAACTATCGTACTTTGTCGGATTATGCTATCGCTAATCTGACCTACAAAAACACAGATTAAAAACTCTGTGGCTCTCGGTGTTATAAAAAATGCAAAAAAAGGGGGGGATGGTGTATACATATCTATACCCCCCCCTTTTTTACTATATTTTAGGCTTAAGCTGGAACTAGCTTATCTTCAAAGGATAAGGCTAACTTCTCAGATTCTTCAGTAATACGAACGGTTCCACCTTCTTTCAATTTACCGAAAAGTAACTCATCTGCTAATGGTTTTTTAAGATGTTCCTGAATAAGTCGTTCCATAGGACGCGCACCCATTAATACATCATAACCTGTTTTAGCTAACCATCGCTTGGCTTTGTCATCGACAATCAAGGTGACTTTCTTTTCAATTAATTGATCTTCAAGACGGATTAAGAATTTATCAACAATGTTAATAATAACTTTCTCATCAAGTGGTTTAAACTGAATGACACCATCAAGGCGATTTCTGAACTCAGGCGTAAATACTTTTTCTACTGCTTTCATAGTATCCAGCGAATGATCCTGCCTTGTGAATCCCATCGAGCTACGATTGATATTTTCAGCACCTGCATTACTGGTCATAACTAAAATTACGTTTCTAAAGTCAATATTGCGACCTGTGCTATCGGTTAGACTGCCATTATCCATGACTTGTAATAATAAGTTGAAAACATCGGGATGCGCTTTTTCGATTTCATCCAGTAACAAAACAGCATGTGGATTTTTATTAACCGCATCTGTCAGCAAGCCACCATCATCAAAACCAACATATCCTGGAGGTGCGCCAATAAGCCTTGAAACGGTATGTCTTTCCATATATTCCGACATATCAAAACGAATAAGCTCAATACCCATAATTTCGGCAAGCTGTTTAGTCACTTCTGTTTTGCCTACCCCTGTTGGCCCTGCAAATACAAAAGAGCCGATAGGTTTTGAATCATCACGCAAACCTGAACGCGCCATTTTTACGGCTGTCACCAGTTGGTCTATTGCCATATCTTGCCCAAATACGACTCGTTTCAAGTTCAAATCTAAATTCTTTAAAACTTCCATATCAGAACTGGAAACTGTTTTTGGTGGTACACGTGCAATTTTGGCTACTATTGTTTCAACATCATGCACTGTAATTTTCTTTTTGCGTGTTTTCTTGGGCTGTAATTGTCGGTTTGCACCTGCTTCATCAATCACATCAATTGCTTTATCAGGTAAGAAACGATCAGTAATATAACGCTCAGATAGCTTCACTGCTGATTCTAATGCTGGCATGGTATACACCACATTATGATGCTCTTCAAAACGAGATTTTAAACCTTTTAATATCTGGATTGTTTCATTAACAGATGGCTCTTTAATATCAATTTTCTGGAAACGACGCGCTAATGCACGCTCTTTTTCAAAGATGCTGTGATATTCTTGGAATGTGGTAGAGCCGATACATTTTAGCTCACCGTTCGCAAGCATCGGTTTGAGCAAGTTAGAAGCATCCATAGTGCCACCTGAAGTTGCTCCTGCACCGATCATAATATGAATTTCGTCAATAAAAAGAACAGCATTTTCTTCTTTTTTAATCTGATTTAATACGCCCTTTAAACGCTTTTCAAAGTCACCACGATACTTAGTACCAGCAACTAGCGCACCCAAATCAAGTGAATAGATAATTGAATCCGAAAGAACTTCAGGAACTTCATCATCAACGATTCGCTTTGCTAAGCCTTCAACAATAGCCGTTTTACCTACGCCAGATTCACCCACTAATAACGGGTTATTTTTACGTCGTCTACACAAGACCTGAACGGTACGTTCAACCTCAAGCTCTCGACCAATTAATGGGTCAATTTTACCTTCAATAGCCGTTTGATTCAGATTTGTTGCAAAACGCTCCAATGGCGTTTGTTTAGGTTCTGCACCTTCTTCGACTTCTTCAACAGAGTTATTTTGTTGCACACTTTCGTCAGTATCTTCTTCTAAGGTAAAGTCAGATAACATTGCTTCATCTTTATGAATATTATGAGAAACATAATTCACTAGATCCAAGCGTGACATATCTTGTTTGCCCATATAAAAAACAGCATGTGACTCTGGCTCACCAAAGATTGCGACTAGGATATTTTCTCCTGTCACCTCGCCCTTTCCTGATGCCTGAACATGATATACAGCGCGTTGAATAACACGTTGAAAACCTAATGTCGGTTGTGTTTCTCTTTGATCTTCATCACCAAGAAGAGGCGTATTGTCTTCAATATAACTTTCAAGTTCAGTCTGCAATACGGGAATATTGACACCACAAGCACGCAGTGCTTTTCCGGCAGAAGGATTATTGGTCATAGAAAGTAACAAATGTTCTACCGTCACAAATTCATGGCGCTTATCTCGCGCATCCTTAAATAATTTATTAATTGAATATTCGACTTCTGTACTTAACATTCTGTACCTCCTATTTTAAACCCTTTAATGAGCCTTACCCTATATATAGACTAAGATATAGACCTAAGCCTGTTCCATAGTACACAGAAGAGGATGTTGATTTTCCTGTGCAAACTCATTGACTAATACAACTTTTGTTTCTGCAATATCTTTGGAGAAAATCCCGCAAACGCCCTTACCTTTTGTATGCACGTTCAGCATTATTCTGGTTGCAGTCTCTTCATTAAGATTAAAAAATACTCTTAACACCTCAACAACAAATTCCATTGGTGTGAAATCGTCGTTAATTAGTATAACCTTATAACGCTTTGGTTCTTCTACTATTGGGCGGGCTTCTTGTACCACCAATGCAGTATCATGGTCAGTTTCTTCGCCTGAGTGGTTTTTTATTCTTATCACTATTTTTGGATCTGTCATCTTGGTTGTTGCTAAAATCATTTATATAATTACCCTAGATCTACACTACTACTACACTACTACACTACATCTGTGAGATCATCTGATCTCCAAACTCTGAACAACTCACCTCTACCGCATCATCCATCTGCCCTGAGAAATCAAAGGTGACTTTCTTTGCCTCTATAGCCCCTGCAAGTGCTTTTACAACGAGATCGGCAGCCTCAATCCAACCGATATGACGCAACATCATTTCTGCCGAAAGAATTATTGAGCCAGGATTCGCTTTATTTTGACCAGCAATTGGTGGAGCAGTTCCATGTGTAGCCTCAAATAAACCAATGGTATCAGACATATTTGCGCCAGGTGCAATACCGATTCCACCAACCTGTGCAGCTAACGCATCTGAAATATAATCGCCATTAAGATTCAATGTTGCAATCACATCATAATCAGCAGGGTGTAATAGAATATTTTGTAAAAAAGCATCTGCTATCACATCTTTGACAATAATCTGCTTACCTGTGCGGGGGTTTTTAAAGGAAAACCAAGGACCACCATCAAGCTCGGTTGCTCCAAACTCATCCCTTGCCAAATCATAACCCCATTGCTTAAAGCCACCTTCAGTAAATTTCATGATATTGCCTTTGTGTACCAAAGTCAGGCTTGCTTTGTCATTATCAATCGTATATTGAAGTGCTTTACGCACTAATCTCTCTGTACCCTCTTTTGATACGGGCTTGATACCTATTCCAGATGTTTCTGGAAAACGAATTTTGCTAACACCCATTTCATCTTGTAAGAAGTTAATAACTTTTTTAACTTCCTCAGAGCCGCTTTCCCATTCAATGCCTGCATAAATATCTTCTGAATTTTCACGAAAGATTACCATATCGGTCTTTTCAGGCTCACGTAATGGGCTAGGCGTTCCCGTATAATACCGCACTGGGCGAAGACAAGTGTATAAATCTAACTCTTGGCGCATCGTTACATTTAAAGAGCGAATACCACCACCCACAGGCGTTGTTAAAGGCCCTTTAATAGAAACCACAAATTCTTTAAGTGCATCCATCGTTTCTTCTGGCATCCAAACATCAGGTCCATAAACTTTAGTTGCTTTCTCACCTGCGTAAATTTCCATCCAATGAATCTGCTTTTCGCCGTTGTAAGCTTTGGCTACAGCAGCATCAATGACTTTTTTCATCACTGGTGATATATCAATGCCAATTCCATCACCTTCTATATA
>JALSLM010000148.1 GCA_026988295.1 Thiotrichaceae bacterium | reverse complement strand
ACAGATATTAAACGCATTTCTCCACGCAAAGAGGAAGCAACGAGGCAGTAACCTGCTGATTCAGTATGCCCAGTTTTTACACCATCGACAGTTTTGTCACGCCATAATAATTTATTACGATTATATTGTTTGATGCCGTTATAACTATATTCTTTTTTTGAGTGAAGCTTATAATATTCAGGAAAGTTTTTTATCAGTGCGCGAGTCAAAGTTACAATATCTCTTGCTGTGGTGTAATGATTTTCTCCTGGCCAGCCTGTCACATTAGTATAATGTGTTGATTTCAATCCCATTACTTTCGCCTGCTGATTCATTTTGACTACAAAAGCAGCTTCACTCCCAGCGATGTGTTCGGCTATAGCAATGGCGGCATCATTACCAGATTGTATTATCAACCCAGATAACATGCGTTTCATGGGTACTTTTTTGCCTGCCTCGACAAACATTCGAGAGCCTTCCATTTTCCAAGCTTTTTTACTGATCAGTACTTTATCTTCTAGTGTGACATTACCTTTTTTGAGCTCAGTATAAATAATATAAGCTGTCATGAGCTTAGTTATACTTGCAGGTTCAATACGTTTATCCTGATTTTTAGCAGCGAGCTCTGCACCACTATAAAAGTCTACCAGAAGGTAGCTATCAACATTGATGTCAGGTGCTGTAGGAAGATCCGCAGCATTTGCAGATACTGCTAAAAACAGGAAAAAGGCAAATATATTTCTAAGAAATGTTTTCATAAAAGGTTAAGTACTATTAATTCGATATTTTTACCTGAATCCATGAGGTCAAAGCAGATGACCTCATGGATTCAGGTTTTAATTTTCAACAACTTTAAACTGAGATAGTCCATCACTTGTCAGACTATCAGTTATTTTATCTATTTGCTCCTGATCATGGTATGGACCAAGACGAACCATGTGCAGAGCTTTTCCGCTTTTAGTTCTACGTGACTCCATTGTAGCACCAGGGAGACCAATAGAAGATAGGCGTACAAAGGTATCTAGTGCTTTATCCTGATCAGGATAAGTGCCTACAATAACAAAATAATTTCTTTTTGCTACAGGTGATGCTTTTTTAACTGCCAGTCTGGGCGTAGAAGCTCTACTACTCGCAGAGCTACTTGCATTGGCTGGTGTTTTTAAACTTGGTGGTATTAGCAGTGTTTCATTTACAGCGACACTACTAGTATCAGCACTTTGCTGACTGCTGAATGATGTCATTTTTCTAACAGATTTTCCAGCTTTATCCATGACACTACAGCCAGACACTCCTACAGAGCTAGCGAGTAGAATTATTCCAACTGTGCCAAATAGTTTATTTTTTTTCATTATATTATCCCCTTTGTTTTTGTTGTATTCATTTTTTTAATTATACTTATAGTAATTGTTTTACAGTAGTTTCTTTCTGTTTTTTATTGCTTGGGCAAGCTGAAAGACAGCCATTGCATACTTTGGACTATGGTTATAACGTGTAATCGCATAAAAATTATCCCCAGTAATCCAGTATTCTACACCGTTCGTACCAAATAGTTCCAATAATCCGACGTGCGTTGAGTTAAATTTTTGTAACGGCTGTATACCATACTGCTGAAACTGAGAAAAAGTATAAGTTGGTTTACTTGCATCTCGACTTATTATTTTTTCATCTAATTGATTATTGATACGCGCAGGAACGGCAACATCAGCA
The DNA here is from genome assembly GCA_026988295.1 of Thiotrichaceae bacterium. GTDB lineage: Bacteria > Pseudomonadota > Gammaproteobacteria > Thiotrichales > Thiotrichaceae > Cocleimonas. The sequence continues at coordinate 9,759 of JALSLM010000148.1, read as the reverse complement.
CCACGTTGCCAGCCATGCTGATAAAAATAATTTGCAACACTACCAATGGCATCTTCTGGATTCCATAAATCTTTACGCCCATCCGCATTAAAATCAATAGCATATTTTCGATAGCTACTAGATATAAATTGCCCTAGCCCCATTGCGCCTGCATATGATCCGTGAAGAATTGTTGGGTTTAAAATTCCTTCTTCACGAATTAGCTGAAAATAGTGCTCAAGCTCAGATAGAAAAAAAGTGGAGCGTTTTGGAAAATCCATTGCTAGAGTTGTTAAACTTCTCAGCACATTATGCTTCCCAGTGTTTCTACCATAAAGTGTTTCTACACCGATAATAGCCACAATATACTCTGGAGCAATGCCATATTGTAGACTTGCTGCCTGTATAGCACGTCTATGTGTATTCCAGAAATTTACACCTGCCCGAATTCGAACTTCACTTAAAAAAATTGGGCGATATATCCGCCAAGGTTTTGCCTCAGCGGGTGATGCCATACTAGAGAGAATTTTCTCATCACGTTGAACACGAGCAAAGGTTTGAATTAAATAATCTCGGTTAAAGCCTTTTTGTGTCATACGATCAATAAAAGCTTTCATTGCGGGATACGTTAAATAGTTGCCAGTAGTAACAGTATTTGCTTGTCGATAAGATTCTGCTGAGCTAATCAGAACCATTGACACTATCGGCACAATAAACAGAGCTATAAAAACGCGTATTTTCATTCGTCATACCACTTCTTGCGACGGCGTAAACCCATTAGCAGGCCAAACGCAATCATTAGTGTCACCAATGAAGTTCCACCGTAGCTAATCAAGGGCAGAGGTACGCCAACGACTGGCAATACGCCACTTACCATTCCTGTATTAACTAAAAGATAGATAAAAAAGGTAAGGCTTAAACTACCGCCAAGCAACCTTGCAAATGTATCCTGTCCTTTAGTTGCGAGATATAAGCCACGCCAAATAATGAAAAGATAGAGTGAAAATAAAATCATATTTCCTAGCAGTCCAAACTCTTCACCAAATACCGCAAAGATAAAATCGGTATGGCGTTCAGGCAAAAAGTCAAGACGGGATTGATCGCCTTTTAACCAGCCTTTACCATAAAAACCACCTGAACCAATAGCGATCGTAGACTGAATAATATGATAGCCTGAACCTAGCCTATCAGCCTCTGGATTAAACAGAGTTAGAACACGTTGCCTTTGATAGTCATGCATCCCATAGAAGAATACAAGTGGTGCAGCCACCATGGCTGTTAGGGCTGTAGCTATAAGCCATTTCCAAGACAAGCCTGCAAAATAGATTACAAAAAAACCAGCACTTCCAACCAATAATGCCGTGCCAAGATCAGGTTGCTTTACAATTAAAAGCATCGGAACTAATACCAAGATACTCGCAACAAAAATATCTTTAAAATTAGGAGGCAAAATTCTTTTGGAAAAATAACTGGCAACCATCATAGGTACGGCCAACTTCATTATCTCAGCGGGTTGAAAACGTAGGCTGCCTAGCTCCAACCAGCGTTGTGCGCCTTTACCCATAGAGCCTTGAATTAAAACCATAATTAATACAAGAACACCAAAAGCATAAATCCAGACTGACCAACGATTTAACATATCACTAGGTAACTGAGTCGCTATTAACATGGCAATTGTCGCAAGAATTAAATGAATAGTATGGCTATTCATCATTCTGGAATTTTCACCCGTCGCACTAAATAAAGTAATACTACCCAGTGATAACAACATAATAAGAGTAACAACTAGCACGAGATCAATAGATACCAGCCAGCGCAAGAAAATATTTACAAAATTTGGAGAATCATTATTCATTTTTAATTACTTAGAGTATGAAATTATTTCCTGAATCCGTGAGTCCAATGCGGATAGCTTATTCACTGTGCCGTAGTAGAGTCATGGATTCAGGTCTTATTAATCATGGGCGTATTGTCGTATTTTTATTAATCTTCTTTAATTTGTTTACGTTATCCAATAATGGAGAATAATCATTCTGATTAACTTTTAAATCAGCTTTATCCTCTTTCTTAACATTCTTTTTATTGTCAGTAGATAATAAATAAGTATCGAGTAATTGCCGTGCAATTGGAGCAGCAACTTTGCTACCACCACCCGCATTTTCAGCAATTACCGCCAAAGCTATGCGCGGATTATTCGCAGGGGCAAAAGCAACAAACAATGCATGATCATGCAATTTCTTTTTTAATTTGGAGGCATTATAGCTTTTGTTTTGAGCAATACTATAAACCTGTGCAGTCCCCGTTTTTCCCGCAAAGCGGTATTTTGCTCCAGCCCCTGCTCTACGCGCAGTTCCATGCGCACCATGAACAACATTAACCATGCCACGTATTACATCATCCCAATAACTCAGCTTAGTAACCCCTAAGGAAGGAAGTCGCTCAGGTGTCACCAGCTTTTCAGGAAGATTACGTGATACGCGAGTTGCACGTAAAACATGCGGTCGAACCTTACGCCCATGATTAGCTATAATTGACGTTGCAAAGGCTAGCTGCAAAGGCGTTGCGGTGAAATATCCTTGACCAATTCCTGTATTAACCGTATCCCCAGGATACCAGAACTTGTCATAGCGTTTTCTTTTCCATTCTGCTGACGGCATTAGAGCCGAACGCTCATGGGGTAAATCTATACCTGTTTTTTGCCCAAATCCAAATTTTTTCATAGCCGCAGAATATCGTTTAATCCCCATACGAAATGCTAAATCATAAAAATAGACATCACAGGATTGATAAATAGCACGATTAAGACTGATATGACCATGTCCTGATTTTTTCCAGCAACGGAATCTATGTTTATTACCTGGAATTTGAAAAAAACCTTTGGCAAATAAGCTACGAGTTGGAGTAACTACACCTGCATTCAAACCTGAAAGAGCTGCCATTGGCTTGATAGTTGAACCTGGGGGATAAGCCCCTTGTAATGCTCGGTTATAGAGTGGACGATCTGGATTATTTCTTAAGCTATTGTAATCTCTGTAGGAGATTCCATTAACAAACAAATTAGGATCATAAGCTGGCATACTTGCCATAGCCAGAACTTCACCATTTCGTGGGTCAATAGCAACAACCGCACCATTATAATCTTTTAATAACTCTTCAGCCTTTAGTTGTAGCTCTATATCAATACTTAAAAATAAGTCTTCGCCAGCAATAGGTGCTTTATCTTCAAGCTTAATCTGCGGTTTGCCATGTGCATCAACCTCTCTGAGTTCATAACCAGCCTTGCCATGTAATCTTGTTTCATAAAATTTTTCAATGCCAGATTTTCCTATATGAGTTGAGCCGCTATACTCATATTTATCGAGTTTCTCCAAATCTTTTTTATCAATGCGTCCAACATATCCTAACAAGTGACCAGCAAGAGAGCCCAGTGGATAGTTTCTTTGCATTCTGACACTAACCTTAAAGCCCGGAAAGCGAAAACGATTAGCTGAAAAAATAGCAATTTCATTTTCAGTTAAATTTTTACGCAAAACAACAGGTTGAAAACGTGAGTTTACCCGTTGCTTTTGTTTAAATTTATAAACATCTTGTGGATTGATTGGTAACAATTGCATTAAGCGCTTTAAGGCATTATCTCTATTGATAATACCATCCTCACGGGCTTCAAGCACATATTCAATATGGTTACCAGCTAATAAAACACCATTACGATCATAGATCAGCCCTCTCACAGGCGGTATAGGAACACGTTTTTGATAATTTTCTTTAGAAAGCTCGGTATAATGCTCATAACTATTGATCTGCAAATAAATCAGACGAACAAATACCAGCGCAAGAGCGACAAAAATAAAGCCAGCAGCAACATAAGCGCGTGAGCGGAATAAGCGATACTCTTCCCTTTCGCTTTTAACCGTAACACGTTTTTTCATTAATACTCGAATCCCTATTTGATAATTTTAGCATTTATGCTGATTGAGGATTATTGAATGGTAATTATAAACATAGATACCCATCCCCCCCTTTTTTATACCTGAATCCGTGAGATCAATACGGATAACAGGGCGTAAGATATTGGTTTAGCACAGGATTTAAAAATCTTAGCTTCACCCATAGGTTAAGCGGGTATTTTTAAACCCGTGATGAACCAATAGCCTACGTCCTGTACCGTAGTGACCTCATGGATTCAGGTTATATATTTTATTGTTTCTTTTGATACATTTCGACGCTATCAGTAATCGCCTTTTTTGCCTCTTCAGCATCAGCCCAGCCGTCAATCTTGACCCATTTTCCTGCATCAAGAACCTTGTAATACTCAAAGAAATGTTCGATTTGCTCCATCAACAATGGCGGCAAATCCTTATAGCTTTGAAGATAATCAGACTCAGAATGAAGCCCTTGTGCAGGAACAGCAATCACTTTTGCATCATACCCTGCCTCATCAGACATATTCAAAATACCAACGGGTCTAGCAGGAATAACACAGTTATGCACTAAAGGAGTAGGTGTCACAACTAAAACATCCATCGGATCACCATCATCAGCTAAAGTATGAGGAATAAAACCATAATTAGCAGGATAAAAAATTGGGGCAGACATAAAACGATCAACAATTAGAGCACCACTTTCTTTCTCAATCTCATATTTAACAGGAGATGAATTAGCAGGGATCTCAATGATTACATTGACTACATTAGGAACATCTGAACCCACTTCTATTTTATCAAAATTCATAAATACTCTTTACATTAGTTTCTGGCAAACAATCATTATACCGACTGTTAGGATTTAGGCAAAATACTATGGGGAATATTTTACCATTTAAGAATAAATCCCATGTTTATCTCTAGAAACCATAAAAATCATCGAGGTAGCAATAGCCAGTTTTACAGGATAAACTCAATAACAAAAGTTAAATATATTTATTGAAAAATCCTATGACTCTTCTACGGCTCTCTGCGATAGGTGAAGCAGTGCTTCTTCACTAAATTCCCACACCAGAGATTGGAAATGAGAAAATTCTACACAAACTATCTTTTGTTGAACCAATAAATAATATTTATTGGTTATTTCAATAGCTTACAGACGTATAAGAGACTGGTTTTTACTTGAGAGCATTGCTTGTTCTATATTTTGAACGCTATATAATTATCATATAGATATAAAACAATTCTTAGGCACGTGCAGGAATAAGTTGAGCAAAAAGGCAAGTCAAAAAGATCAAGTTATTTCATGTGCTTTCCTTACTTGATAAAACAGGAAAAACTATGCCCTTTTGGAAAACAAAAAACCTCAGCGAAATGACGCGGGATGAATGGGAAAGCCTTTGTGATCATTGTGGTAAGTGTTGTCTGATTAAGTTACAAGATGAAGATGGCGAGAATGATGATGCTCTGTCTGTCTATTATACGAATATTGTGTGTGACTTGTTTAATATGCAGACGGGGCATTGTAACGATTACCAAAATCGTGAGACTCTTGTGCCTAGCTGTCTGCGCCTGACGCAAAATAATCTTGATGAGATAGAATGGTTGCCCCTAAGTTGTGCATATAGGCGTATAATGGAGGGAAGAGGTTTGGCCGATTGGCATCATTTAATCTCTGGAGATAAAAACACGATTCATCAAACAGGTAATTCTGTTTTAGGTAGGGTGGTGTTTGAAAAAAATGTCGATGAAGAACAACTTGAGGAGCATATCGTCGAATGGCCTCTAAACGAAACAAGCAATACGAAGAGCTAAGCAGCCTGCGCCTTGATAAGTGGCTGTGGGCATCACGCTTTTTTAAAACCCGTAAACTTGCCACGGAAGCAATTAATGGCGGCAAGGTACATCTTAATGGTATTCGGGTAAAACCATCGCGTGTGGTAAAGGTTGGTGATACGCTTGATATTACCCGCGAAGCTTATCGTTATCATATTGAGGTGCGGGGCTTAAATGATAAGCGTCGTCCCGCTAAAGAAGCCCAATTGCTCTATAACGAGAGCGAAGAAAGCATCCGCCTTAGGGAGCAAGAAAGAGAGCTAAGAAAACTTAATAGTGCCAGTGTGCATCAACCAGATAAAAAACCCAATAAAAAAGAGCGTCGCCAGATGGATAAGTGGCGCGGCAGGTAATGATAGGTAATAGAACATGCTATTAAAAAAGTGTAAAAAACAGGGGGGATGGGTATTTACTATTAGTGTATTGCTTGTACTTGTTATTGCACTTGCTGTTTTATATATCATAACGAATAATAAGGATAAGAAACAAGAACCGCTAGAACCCACACCTTCTTCGCTAAAAAATCCACATTTAAAAGCTCCGATAGATTTAGATGCAGAGCCACCAACAGTACCACAAACAACACCTCAAGAATTAGAGCCAGAAGTGGATACACTTTTTGTACCTGACCCCGTGCCTGATGAAACACCAAAACCACGACCCACGCTTGTTAATGGTATGAAAAAACCACAGAGCTTAATCGACCTATTGATTCTCGGTGCGGTTGCACAAAATGGCGTTACTAACAGCTACAACGGTGCTTATCAGAAGCTATCCTATCCAAATGGTGATGTCGATATATCAACAGGTGTGTGTACTGATGTGGTGATTCGTGCTTTTCGCTCGATTCATATCGACCTACAAAAAGAAATACACATGGATATGTCACGTCATTTTCGCAAATATCCGCGTAAATGGGGCTTGAAATCAACTGATAGAAATATTGATCATCGCCGTGTGCCAAATATGGAGACCTATTTCACTCGCAAAGGCTATAAAGTACCCATTGGCTCAAATACCGATATTAAACACTATTTACCGGGTGATCTGGTTGTTTGGCGAATTAACGATAATCTCACTCATATTGGCATAGTCACCGATGAAATAGTGCCAAATACATCGCGTTATTTTATTATCCATAACCCTGTGAAAGGTGTTGAGATTAGCGACTGGCTGGATGGTGAAATTGAGATTATTAATCATTTTCGCTTTTTTGATACCCTGAATCCGTGAGTCCAATGCGGATAGCAGGGGATAAGATATTGGTTTAGCACGGGATTTAAAAAATCTTAGCTTCACCCTTAGGTTAAGCGGGTATTTTTTAAACCCGTGATGAATCAATAGCTTATTTACTGTGCCGTAGTGGACTCACGGATTCAGGGATACGACTCAAAGTAGTAAATAGCTTCAGTTATTTGCCCAAAGTTATTCAAATGTTATTCATAACTCACGAAGTTTCAAATAACTGGACTTAATCAGGTTTTCCTTAAGTTGCACTAGCTTGAAGCTCTGATACTATTTAGGAACTCCAAATATTCCTGAGAAATAGGTAAAAATAAATAGCAATGTTATCCACTAATTCTAGTTCTCAAAGTCAAAAATCTTTTTTATATCAAAGGCTGTCAGCATATTATTTTTTCTTTTTTGCTGCGCTGGGGGCATTTGTACCTTATTGGCCACCGTATCTTAAATCACTTGATTTTACCCCTGTTGAAATTGGCGAGCTGATGGCTATTGTTTTACTGAGTAAACTTGTTGCTCCTTATTTTTTGGGTTGGCTTGCTGATCACTTTCATCGACGTTTAATTATTATTCAGGTTTCCACACTACTTTCGGCAGTTGCGTTTGCGGGGGTATTTGTTGATTCTAGTTATTGGGGCTTGGTTCTGATAATGGCAATATTTGGTTTTTTCTGGAATTCTAGCTTACCATTGTTTGAGGCATTAACACTTAATCATCTAGGTGATGATACACACCGATACAGCCGTATTCGACTTTGGGGGTCTGTTGGTTTTATTGTGATGGTGGTTGCTTTGCCTGTAATTATTAGTCGCTTTGATATTGCTATCTTACCAATAATACTTATTGTGTTATTAATAATTAATGGCTTAACGAGTCTACTAGTAAAAGATAAGCAAAATACCAAAAGAGTAAAAACAAATACTCAGCTTAATTTAAAAGAGTTATTGAAGAAACCAATGGTGATCGCATTATTGGCAAGTTGTGCTTTACAGTCTATGAGTCATGGTGCTTATTATACATTTATCAGTATTTATCTTGATGATCATCACTATTCTGGAACAGTTATTGGTAATATGTGGGCACTAGGGGTGATTGCTGAGGTTGTACTTTTTATTTTTGCTTATAAGCTATTGCATCGTTTTGGTATTTATCGCCTATACACAATCGCAATGCTGATTACTGCTTTACGCTGGATAATTTTGGCTCTTTGGGTGGATACTTTTGCGGCACTTATTTTGGCTCAGTTATTACATGCAGTCAGTTTTGGGCTTTTTCATCTTACTGCAATCAGTCTTACGCATTTGTTGTTTCCTGGACAAATGCAGGGTAGAGGGCAAGCTCTTTATGCGGGTTTGAGTTTTGGCTTAGGCGGCGCTTTAGGTAGCTGGATTAGTGGTAATACATGGGAATCTTTAGGCTCGACTTGGACTTTTCTTGCATCTGCGCTTATTGCTCTGCTTGGTGCTATGATTGCCGCTAGGTTTATCCAAAAAAAGCATTTGCCTGATTATGTAAACAATGTATGAATATAGATCGAATAAAGCAAGAAACAGCCACTAACAAAATTAGTTACTTCCAATCGATTGATTCGACAAACAGTTATTTATTGAAGCATGGGGAATGTGGCGAAATCTGTATTAGTGAATCGCAAAGTGCGGGACGGGGTAGTCGAGGAAATACTTGGGTGTCCCCAGAATCAGGGAGTCTTTATTTTTCACTTTGTTGGTGTGTTGATGAGATTCCAGAAACATGGTCATTATTAGGTTTGCTTGTTGCTATTGCTATTGCAGAAACATTAGAAGACATAGGGCTTAAAGGGCACGGAATTAAATGGCCTAATGATATTTTCTGGCGGCAGCAAAAAATGGGGGGTATTCTCGTTGAGACAGTCAATCAAACGGGAAAGCTTGTGATTGGCATTGGTTTAAATCTTAAACTCTCAAAACAAGATCAGGCACAAATTGATCAAGATGTGATTAGTCTCGAAACAGCTATGCAGGGGCAGCCTGTTTTTAGAGATGATTTGCTTATTGTCTTAATTAATAAACTATCTTATCACCTCAACTCGCTTAAAAATCTGAATAGAAATCATTTTATTAAGTTGTGGAATCGCTGGGATATTTTATATGGTGAAATCGTGACTATTTTACATCAAGGTCATAAATTAACGGGACAAATTAGTGGGATTGATTCAACGGGAAGGATCGGTTTTATAGATATAAAAACTAAAGAGGAATTATTTTTTTCATCAGTTGATATTCGGCTTAAAGCCTTAAACAAAATATGAAAACAGCTAATCAAACAGCGAGTAAAATACTCTTAATTGATGCAGGAAATAGTAGTTTAAAATGGGCTTTTCTTGAAGAAAACATGCTATCACAGCAGTATCGCAGTTTTTATTCAAAACATAGCTCAAAACAAAATTCAAAACAAATAAGCGCAATACAACAGTTCAGAAAGTTATTAGAAAAAAACCTAAATATAATTGATGCGGTTGTTATGGTTTCAGTATTAGGTGAAGAGTTCAATCATAAAGCTTCTAATATTTCACAAGAACTTTCTTTGGTCTTTAAACAGGTTAAATCGATTGAATCATTATCTGGCATCGTAAATGCTTATGATGAGCCTTACAAATTAGGTGCAGACCGCTTTGTTGCTTTGATAGCTGCCTATCATTTAAGCAATAAAAAACAAAAAAAACAAAAAGCCTGTATTATCATTGATTCTGGTACAGCAACTACAATTGATGCAGTTGATTCACAGGGCAATCATCTAGGTG
>JALSLM010000147.1 GCA_026988295.1 Thiotrichaceae bacterium | reverse complement strand
ATTTGGCTTAATTCTTCTATTTTGTTTTCTATTTGTGTAATTTTCTGTTCTGCAATCGCTTTAACATCTCCACAGCTATGCTGATCTCGCTCTACTCGTAGTGTTAAAAGCTCTAAAATTTCATTCAGTGAAAAACCAACAGATTTTGCCTTACGAATAAATTGTAGTTGCTTCAATGACTCACTATTGTATTCTCGATAACCTGATTGAGTACGGGACACAGGCGATAACAAACCTTGTTTTTCATAATAACGAAGTGTTTCAACCTGAAATCCAGTATTTTTTGATAATTCACCAATTCTCATGATATTAATCCTTACATCTGAATCCGTGAGGCTACTATGGCATGATGAACAAGTTATTGATTCCACAGCGGTTTAAAAAATACCCGCTTAACCTATGGGTGAAGCTAAGATTTAGTGAGCTTCCCATCTGCGCTAGCAGATGGTGAACTCAATTATGCAGAGCTTTTTAATTCCACTGTGAAACCAATATCTTATCCCTCATATCCGCATTAGCCTCACGGATTCAGGTTACAAATATTTTTTCACCTAACACAAGTATAAACCCTATAGTTAACTTTAGAGTCAAATTTATTTCTTATTTACATCTGAATCAACTTAATCAGGTTTTCCTTAAATCACAAAAAACCTGAAAAAAATATATAAAAAAAGGGGGGGGTGGGTTTTAATAGTTCTTTTGGTCTAAATTACTTATTCAAATGCAATCTATTCGAGAAGTCTTAAAGCAGAATAATCAAAGCCTGCAAGAGAAATTTAAAAATAACATTAATATTTCAAGTCTGCTCAAAGAACGGAGTCAGTCTATTGATAAAATTCTGCAAGATATGTGGCTAGAAACAGGGCTTTCTCAATCCTCTAAAACTTCTCTTATTGCTGTTGGTGGTTATGGTCGTGAAGAAATGCACCCAGCATCTGATGTTGATTTATTGATTCTGCTGACTGATGAGCCAGAAGCTGAATTACAAGAGCAATTATCAAGCTATGTAACCAATCTCTGGGATTTAGGGCTAGAAATTGGTCATAGTGTAAGAACGCTAGATGAATGTATTGATGAAGCAAGTAATGATCTTACTATTATCACTAACTTGATTGAATCACGTTTTCTTTGCGGCAGTGAGGCATTATTTTCACAATTACAAGCTCATATTACGCCTGACAAGCTTTGGAGTAGTCCCAAGTTTTATAAGGCAAAGGTAAACGAGCAGAAAAACCGCTATAAACGCTTTGGTGATACCGCCTATCGGGTCGAGCCTAATCTTAAAGATGGTCCTGGTGGTTTGCGCGATTTACAAACCATTGTATGGATTACGATTCGTGAGTATGGCGTACATTCATTAAAAAAACTGAGTGAATCTCAAAATATTGACCTATTAAATCCTGATGAATATCAAGCTTTGATTGCTGCACGTGATTTTTTATGGAAAGTTCGCTTTGTTTTACACCAAAAAACTGGCAGAAAAGAAGATCGTTTATTGTTTGATCATCAGCGTCATTTGGCTCACAGTTTTGGTTATACCAATGACGAGCACAATGAATCAATTGAATCTTTTATGCAGCTTTATTATCGTAATATCAACGAGCTTGAGCGACTTAATGAGATTTTGCTAGGCTTATTACGCGAACATATTTTAAAAAGCAAGCAAGAATTGCCTATACCTATCAATGAGTTTTATAACAATATTGATGGCTATCTAAAAATTGCAGACGATGATCTTTTTAAGAAATACCCGCATAAATTGCTTGAGGTTTTCAATATTATACAAACCACTCCCGAACTCAAAGGATTAACTCCTAATACCATCCGTGAATTACGCCGTAATCTGTATTTAATTGATGATAATTTTAGAGATGATCATCAAAATAAGTTTTTATTTATTAAAATAATATCAGAACATAATGGTATCACCTTTGCGCTCCGACGTATGAATCGTTATGGGGTTCTAGCTGCTTATATTCCTGCCTTTGCTAATATTGTTGGTCGTATGCAATACGATCTTTTCCACGCATATACGGTAGATGATCATACTCTTAACGTAGTAAGAAATATTCGCCGTTTAAGCACTAAAAAAGGTGCCGAAGAGCTTCCTCTTTGTAGTAAGATTTTTAAAACGCTTGATAAGCCAATGATTTTGTATTTAGCAGGTTTATTTCATGATATTGCCAAAGGGCGTGGTGGTAGCCATTCAGAAAAAGGTGCGGTAGATGCACTGAAGTTTTGTCAAGCACATGGGCTAAATTCACATGATGCTAAAACAGTAAGCTGGCTAGTAAAGGAACACCTCACGTTAAGCACTATCGCACAACGAAAAGATATTTATGATCCTGATGTTACCAAAGAAGTAGCCAACATAGTGATCACGCAAGATCGCTTAAACTACCTTTATTTACTAACTATCTGTGATATTCGTGGCACTAACCCTACTCTATTGAATAGCTGGAAACATTCTCTTTTAAAAGAGCTTTATCAGTCTACACACAGATTTTTACAACACGGTCAGCTAAGTACTAAAAATACCCAGGAATTTATTGATACTAAGAAAAAATCAGTTCGTCATCAGCTCAATAAAGACTATCCGCAAGTTGAAGTTTGTGATCCTTTTTGGGCGCGCTTTAGTGATGACTATATTTTACAACACTCAGTCGAATCACTAACTTGGCACATTAAAAAAATAACTGATGAGAACATGCAAGCCGATCAAACAAGCTTAGAAAATAAAAATATCATTATTTCAGATATTCGTAAAAATGATAGAAAAGACAGTACCGTATTGTTTGTTTATGCAGAGGATAAAGCTAATTTAATGATGATGATTTCCTCAGCTATTGAACAACAACATTTGAATATTGTGGCTGCCCGTATTTTCTCTAGCAATGATGGCTTTGCTTTAGACACTTTCAATTTACTAACTACCGATGGTATGCCGCTTAGCAACCCCCACGACAAGAAACAATTACTACTCAATGTAGAAAAAAATCTACAGCAAGGTGAATTAAGCTATGATTTTAAGCATCATCGAATGCCTCCTCGGCTTAAACATTTTGTCACTCAAACTAAAGTTATATTTGAAGAAGACACAGCTCGACAGCAAAGCCTAATCACCATTAGAACAACTGATCAAGCAGGTCTATTGACACGAATTGCTCAAGTTTTTAGCGAACAGAATTTAATTATTCACGGGGCAAAGATTTCAACACTAGGAGAAATAGCTGAAGATATTTTCTATGTGACATTTGAAGATGACTTTATTAGAAATAAAGCCAAGCAAGAGCAAATACGAGCCGTGTTAATTGAACAACTTGGGGTAAACAATTGAAGTGATTTATAGTCAGCAATTAACTATAAAAAGCCTAAAGAATTCTATTATTGACTCTCAAACTATAGCTAAAAATATCTTTTTCCAATAAGGAATATGGCGAAATAGGAGTACCAACAATACCGCCTTGCAGCTTTTTGAAATTCATATCTCTCCAGAATTGGCTAGATGAAATATTATAGTTAATAGCAACCATTCTGTTTACTAGGTTAAAACGAGCTTCCTTTAGAGAATATTGTTCACCAAAAATACTATAACGGTCTCCATTAAGTGATGAAGCAGTTATATTTCCATCCCTTCTATAGATAATTTTTAATTTATCCTGTGCTATAAAATAAGCTCGACTATTAACAACTTTAGGCATCTGAATTTGTTTTGCTTTCGAGATAAAAACTCGCTGATTAATTAAGTCAATGATAAGTTTAAGCTTCATTGGATTTTGAAAAAAACCAAATGTTGATGCTAAACCCAAAATTGCCGTTAATATCAATATAGAGTAAAAAAAAGGGGATGCCACTAGATCTAAAAAACCTGTAATTGAATACACTTCTTCTTTATTATTTTTATATTTCTTATTCATTATTAATACCCTCTTATTTTTATTTTAGGCTGAATCCGTGAGGCTAATGCGGATATAGGGGATAAGGTATTGGTTTCACAGTGGAATTAAAAATTTTAGCTTCACCCATAGGTTAAGCGAGTATTTTTGAACCACTCTGGAATCAATAAGTTGTTCATCATGCCGTCGTAGTAGCCCCACAGATTCAGGTTTAAGCCCACTCCTAAATTGTAGGCTGGGTTAGATTATTAAGGAAAGCCTGATTAAGTCGATTAGAATTTAGCGCAGAAAAATCTGTCGCTATTTTTCATGAAGTGAGACGTAATAGTTATTCTATTGCATCGATCTTCATGGAAAATATCGGCAGATTTGGCAAGCTAAAAATAATTGGACTTGATCAGGCTTTCCTTAAGTGAGGCTATCCGAGAACTAGGATTGGAACGAAAATTCTAGAAATATTATAAGGTGAGCTTATAAAAAGAGGCAATATTTCAAAATAGCCTTCTTTAAACCTGAACCCGTGAGGTCAATGCGGATGTGGATGCAGTTTCAAATTAAAGCCAATACCCACGACTCAGTTCTTTGAATCGCAGGTATTTATTGCATCCTCCTCTACTTCCAGCAACGTCTAATCTGGTCCGCTGTTTGACTGCCATCTGTACCTTTTTGACCAGAGCTTGATAAGGTGAACTGTGGACAGGCTGTATCACTAGCCTGAGAACCAGAAGGCACTGCATCAAGTCTAAATGATGTACAGGGGGTAGCGTTTGTTCCAGAACAACCATTTGGCAAACTTTCACCTATGCTTATATTATATTCATTCTGTTCACTTGCAACAGTATTAGCTGATAGACCTAATTGAGTTAAGCTGTTTGCATAGCTCAGATTTTGTGCAAAATAACCTTCTTGCATCTGAGCAATGCGTAATAATTCTACCTTAGCATCTGAACGCTTACCCTTTCGAACACTATCTACATAACTCGGGTAAGCGATAGAGGCAAGTATCGCCACAATCGCCACCGTAATCATTATTTCTATTAGTGTAAATCCCTGTTGTTGTTTTTTTAATAACACTTTAAATCACCTTTTTATTAATTATTTTATTGTTTGTCTTTTTCAATCCAATAAACTTTTGGAAGTGTCTTACTTGGAGGAATCGGCTTTAACTCTTTAGTACCACTTCCTGCTATTTTGGGACTATTGCCAGTATGAATTTCAATTATCTCTCTACAATCTGTGTAGCTACAAGCACCTCCAGTAGATGAGCCAAAACCTGATCTAATAACTTGAGGTGTTTCTGGAATTTCACCACCACCGCCGATAGCAACAGGGCTATCACTTGAATCACTCACAGTTCCATCATCATTTAAATCTAAAGCAGCTTTACCAGTTAATAAATCAAGTACATACAAGCTTGACTGATTGGTATTATCCTCACCACATACAACACCATTATTTGTTGATGTGGTAATAGATTTGATACCAAATGTAGTAAACATAACTTTATTTTGGAATGTTACAGAACTTGATAGTGCTTTCTCTCCACTCAATTCTGTTTGATCTAAGGATATTTTCCAGCCTCTTTTCCCCCCAGGATTAGATAGTTCAGCAATTAAATTCACAGCTGGAGCTAAAGGAGCATCATAAAGATCACTAGGAGTAATGTTTTGACTGGAGCTTGGCACGTTATAAACATTTTCATCAAGTAGCATATAGAAATAGTTATTCACCGATGTATCCAATGGCTTAGGGCGTTTCCCACTACCTATTGATACTGATATTATTGTTTTGCCGCCACGCTTAAATAGTGCAACATCAGGTTCGTTAAAAAACTTTCGCTGATCTGCACCAGTGCCACCTAATGAAGCCAATTTAGTTAATTTATAATCACTAATACTATTGTCTTTATTGGGATCAAGATCAACTCGTAATACATTACCGCCTGTGTCAGAAAAATAAAGCCTATCTGCTGATCCATTTCTATCGACATCAAGCACTTTAATTTTGCTGGGAACTGCATATTCTAGCTCAGACCCCGTTATCATCTTGATAAGTGAACCCGTATTTGCATTGATAATAAAAACTGCCGCAGCAACGTGATCTGCATTTTTATCTGTATCTGGGGTAGTTGAATCCAGTTGGTTATCATCAATATAACCTCCCCCAAAGATCAAAACATCATCCGCAGTACTTGATCCACCATGCTTTAATTTTGCAACGGTTGGCTGTGACCATGTATACCCCAGTTTTGAATGAGTAAACTTCCATTTCAAAGAAGGGTTTGCAGGATCTGTCACATCTAAACCATAATAAGCTTTTCCACCACGGCGCAAACCAAAGTAAATAGAAGCACTCTCACCTGCTTCTTTAATGCCATTATTATTTGTATCTGATAGCGTAATTGGTGCATCAACACCATATATATGATGCTCAAGAGCAGTATTGTTAAACTGTGGTTTAATATTTTTGAGAAGCTCTTGGGGCATATATGCAAATAGTTCGTTTCCTGTGCTGGATTGAATCGCATGTAAAAAGCCTTCATTTGTACCAACAAAAACAACCCCTTCAGAGCCACTACCTGTCATTAATTGAACAGGCTTGCTATGAATAATATCACCCATATGGAATCTTGAGGTTCCTCCTAAATTCTCTCCTCGAATAAAATTAATTAATTTTGTTTTATCCGCACTACTCACGCCTAATTGTGTACTTGTTGCAGTAGAAATATTGACGAGTGCAGAACCATTATCTGTTAGTACATTTCGTGAAGCATGGTTTAGTTTATTAGCAGCTCCCCCACTTTCGGTGGCACTTACAGAAGTTGCAGTAGCTGACCATAGATCGCTAACATCATCTAATAGTTTCCCAGTAGCATCAGTTGCCTTCACCATGCCCTTGCCATAGAGTTCGCCACCACTTAGTCGGTATTTTTTTAAATTACCATTC
Source organism: Thiotrichaceae bacterium (assembly GCA_026988295.1). Taxonomy (GTDB): domain Bacteria; phylum Pseudomonadota; class Gammaproteobacteria; order Thiotrichales; family Thiotrichaceae; genus Cocleimonas. Next base: position 4,644 of record JALSLM010000147.1, on the reverse strand, counting down.
CAAAATGATGTTGCTGTTCTATTAAATACAGGAACATAAACATATTCACTATGTGACAATAGGGTTGATGTATTTATTGTATAGGTTGGAGCACTAAATGAACGAGCTCTTTTACTAATACCTACAATTGCTTGTTTAAAGGCAGCCGTCAATTGCGCTCTATTGCTTGCGGCCACAAAAGAACCACCGCCATGTGTGGCTAAATCATATAGATACGCAGATGTATTGGAGCCTACTCCTAAAGATAAGCCAATGGTATATAAGGAAATGGTCTGATTGCCCGTTACACTTGTATTATGATCTGTATTATTCATAAATTCAGCTAATTCAATACCACACTGACCTGCCCCTACATCCCAACCTGAAAAATCATCTTGCCCATCAGAATCATAATCATTGATAACACAAGTTGTAGTACCAATAAGACTCTGTATTTCAGAACCTTTTGTTCGGCTGGTAGGCATACCATCTGTCAACAGGATAATTCCATTGCTGGGACATTCACTATCAATAGGTGATTTATAAGTAAGAGTGCCACCTGTAGAAGCTGGATCACATTGCTCCACCTCAAAATCACAGGTATAAGTCGTTGTTGGTGTGGCATCACAGAAATAACGTGTTTGATCTTCTTTACAAATAATCTGTGATCCTGTTGGACCACATGTAGTCATTCCTTCAGCATTGGTAGAACAAGTTATAATAGGCTCTACAGTACAAGAGTAATAGCTTGGATTTGCTGTAGTACATTGACTTATTGTTGTAAAACTTGAATCACAGATTCGTGTAGCTGGTGTGATTGCTTGACTCGCACAATTCGTTCCTAGACCACAGCTAGTTTCCCCTTCAGCACACTTCACTCGATTAATTGTATTTGTTACACAGTTTGTACCTCCTGTAGGGTCTGCACGAGTAAGGTTCAGTGTATTTGTGGTACAACTCCCAGGAACTGAGCTTAAAGAACCTGTATAAGTAGCAGGATGTGCTGCATGTACATCATCAGGAAAATGTCTGCCTAGATCTACATTTTCTCCTCGAAAATAAAGAACACCTTCATACAAGGCATCGACAATAGGTGTTCCTCCTAGAGGATCCCATAATGATGAAGCTGAAAGACTGGTTAAATATTCTCGGGTATTTTGAGTACCCGCAGAAGGCATATAGCTAGTACCAGGGTGAGTAAATGAAGCATCACTCAAAATAGTCTGAGCAGGTGTACCTTGTATAGGAGCTATAGGGTAAGTAATACCGTGTGCACCACCATTCCAGCCATTTGGATTTTGATAAGCACCAGAAAAAACCGACAGACCAATATTAATATTATCAAAATCAGTGTCATTGATAATATCTTGAAATGCGCCTCTTAAAACATCAACACGACTCTCCTGCCCAACCGCAGGTAAACTGCCTTCGATGCCCGACAAATCCCATTGCATACTCCCTGATAAATCCATAATAAATAATATATTAGAACCATTTGGTAGTATTTCACTTAGAATATCAATATCATCAGCTACTGCTGTTTGAGACAAACCCAATGTTAGTAAAAAAGCAAGTAATTTTTTTCGGGGAAAATTACACATAATTGCACCTAATTTTTATTATGAGTTAATAGACTCTTCACAATCAAGATTGGCCCTACAGGGTATTTCTTATTTTGTAAATCACTACGTTGTAAATATTTAAAACAGAATAAGTATGTCGACACAGACTTCCATTTATACTTCATCTTTTGGTAGCTGATTACACCTGTATTTTGTAGCAAAATACAAGTTTAACCCACTACCCATCTATTAATTAATTTGATAACTTCCTAGAAGCCCATCCTTCTACATGGAATGCTCTTGCTCCTGTAGAATTCAAACGAGCCTGAGCATCAGTTTCAAAGAGATAACAATCCCCCGCACTATTCGCAAGAGCTGAAGGCGGGCATTGTACTAATAGATTTAGCTTTGTAACGGTTGCTTTTTGTGACAAAGTTATACCTCCAGAAACCTCCTCAGCTGGAGAGTCAAACACACTATCGGGAACAGTATAAGGAACACCAACGCCTAACTCAGCTGCTTTAATCATGCTTAATTTAGCACCACCTGACAGAGATTTCGCCAAAGCAGACTCTGCTCCTTGATAGGTCAGCATGGTAAACATACTATTACCTGCAACTTGGGTTTTAATTCCTGAAATACTCACCGTACTAACACCAATAATTGTGATAATAAGTAACAAGCCAATTGCAAAAAAAAGTACTGCGCCTTGTTGTTTTTTTAATGTTTTCATTTTTTATCACCTCTTATAAAGTATTTCGTAAACGTATTGTTGTTGTAAATACTTCGCGTTTAAACTTATCATCAGCAGAGGTAATAGACTGATCTAGCAAAGTATAAGTCTTTGACTCTGACGACTGCTTAACGGGCTTCGAAGAGCGCACTAAAATAGCAACTTGTACACTAATAACACTCTTCCAAATTGCTGGATCACCCGCAGCTTTATTAACTAAATTGGTTGCATTTAAAAAACTATCCACAATCTCATCATTATCTGTATCTACGCCATATAAGAACTGAATATTCTCTACACCTTCTGCAATAATATGAGCACTGTTTGCCCTAGAACCGACACATTCTAAATTTCCATTCGAGACATAAAAACTGTTGTACACTTTTGATGGTGTAGCACGACATGCGACTGGCAATTCCCTACCAACACAATCTTTAAACAGATTGTTATCACCATAAAAAATAGTACCTATGCTATCACTAGTACCAGATGAACTATCTTTCACGACTCTGTCTGAAGTAAAAAGCCCAGGATTAGCAACACTTTGACCTCCACCACAGGCTACAGAAGCTACATCAGAAGATGCCGTTATGAATGGACGTAATGATTTATCTCTAGCAGAGTACCCTGTGTGCTGTATCACCTTAGTAAGAGTCTCTATAGCTATACGACCGTTATCTTCTAATAAAGAATATTGATCTCTTTTAATACTGGTTTTTTTACTTGATATATACGAACTGGCAATACCTGCTAATAAAAATAGCCCTATAACCATTGCAATTAAGAGTTCTAGCAAAGATAAACCTGACATTGCTTTTTTATTTATGATCTTATTCACTGTGCAATCCTTGTAGTTAGAACGAGGGAATCTGGAGCAACTGTTTCTTGACCTAGCTCTCTCTCAGTCCAACCAACAGTAATTTTGACATCACCTGCCGTACAATCACCTGCAGGTAAACATTCTACTTTCAATGAACCATTCACTAGAATTCCAGAATCGTCAGCTGAAGTTGTTTTAAGTCCTCCCGTACTAGGGCTTCCATAACCACACACGATATTATGAATATCTACAGACGCTATTTCAGCAGCAGAGCATGCACTTGCACTACAATTCGCTGGAGAACCACCACAACTAATGGTTGAACTATTAAATTCATAAGAAGAAAGAGAAGAATTATTGGCGCGCATACGCTCAACTATATTCTGAACAACCCCTACGGCTTGTTGCTTCATTAATGATTGATGTGTACCTTTCATTCCAATAACCTGTAACCCAGTAACGCCAAGAATTGCAAACGATAGCAGGAAAGCAGCGATCATAACCTCAATCAAGCTATAGCCTAACTGACGTGATCTGATAGTTAATGAGAATATATTGTTATTTTTTGAAACAGTTTTCACGAACAACTCTCTTATTATTTTTAATATTTTTATATGTTTTCTTGTGTATAAAATTATATTTATTAGTTTTACCTAAATCCGCGAGTCTAATGCGGATAGCTTATTCACTGTGCCGTAGTGGACTCACAGATTCAGGTTTTACTTTGGCTAAAGTATACCTCTTTTTTTGCTCATAATTATCTTTACACTCTGTTTAACTGATAAGTGGTAGGGAAACATTGACAATTGATTAACTATTACCCACCCCCCCCTATTTTTAACATATTACTAAATCCGTGAGTCCACTATGATTATTATATTATCCTCAAATAGAACTATACTTATCTAAAACTTACATAAACAGCAACTTAACAATGAGGGTATCAATGACACAACAATCATCGACACTACAAGCATCCACAATGGCAATACCCCAAGACTCCAAACTCCATCATCAAATGATCACTTGGCGACACTGGCTACACCAACACCCTGAACTTATGTTTGAAGAATTTCTTAGCAGTGACTATATTGCTTCGGTACTTGAATCTTTTGATATTGAAATACATCGGGGCTTAGCAACCACAGGGATTGTGGCAACTATTCATGGCAACAAAAAAGGTGATTCCATTGGTTTACGCGCTGATATGGATGCCCTGCCAATTTATGAATTAAATGAATTTGAGCATAAATCTAAACACAATGGAAAAATGCATGCTTGCGGTCATGATGGTCACAGCACTATGCTTTTAGGGGCGGCTGTTTATCTTAAAAAGCATAATGATTTTGCTGGCACTGTGCATTGTATCTTTCAACCTGCCGAAGAAGGTGGCGGTGGCGGTAAAATAATGGTTGAAGAAGGTTTATTTGATCTATTCCCTTGTAAGGCTGTTTATGGAATGCACAACTGGCCAGGTCTTGCAGCAGGTGAATTTGCCGTACACAATCGCGCAGTAATGGCGGCTGTCGATAAGATTAATATTACAATTA
>JALSLM010000146.1 GCA_026988295.1 Thiotrichaceae bacterium | reverse complement strand
TCTTCAGAAGAAAAAAGAGATACTAACTAGTATTTATTGTAAAAAGGAACTAGTTTGTGTGAGCGAAGGAGTAAAAGATGATTTGCAAAAAGTATTTAATTGCGAAATCAAAGCACATAGAATTTATAACCCAATAGACGTTAAGTTTATCCAAGAGCAATCTACTAAACAATTAGAGAATCATAATGTATTACCAACATCTTACCTCCTACATGTAGGGAAGTTTAATAATGCTAAAAGACAAGATTTTCTTATAAGAGCGTATGCTTTAAGCGGCATTAAAACACCTTTAGTTTTGTTAGGACAAGGTCCTCTAAGAGAGAAATGTGAGAATTTAGTTAAAGAACTGAATATTGAAGATAAGATTATATTTTATGGCTTTTCTAAAAATCCTTACCCAATTATAAGAGATGCAAAAACATTACTTCTTTCTTCTGCTTATGAAGGTTTGGGAATGGTTATTTTAGAAGCTATTGCTTTAGGAGTATCAGTTATTAGTACTGATTGTGATTCTGGTCCTAGAGAAATTCTACCAAAGGATAATTTAGTACCTGTTGATTCTATTGAACTATTTTCCGAGGCAATTAAAAGGGTTGACAGAAAGCCTGAAAAATATCTATGTAAGTTAGATATTAAATTCACGAAAGAGATAGCCTTACGCCAATACTTATTACTTACTCCATCAACATAGGATTTCAAGAAAGCCGAGGAGAATGGAGCATTATGGTCATGGAATATAACTTTTACACGGGTGCTCAACATAATAGGACTAAAAGGTTTTATGGATTATTGCGCTCAGAGAAAGGAGGATACTGAGAAAATAGCGGTATAGGGGTAAACACCTCTATATATTGATCAATACTCAACCATAAAAGCTATTTTCTACTAAAGCACCCTACAAAGGCATAAATAACGTAAGAAACTAGATTTAGTCTTTTTCAGGTATTCTTTGGCTTATGACTCAATATGTTTGATACTTTTACAGTCTCTCCGCGTGGGAATTTATCCACAGGCACTCTGCATTACGAATAAAATAAGGGTAGTAGGTTAAATGTACAAGTTTATTTTATAGCTATAAGCTGATATTTCTAGTATTTTCGTTTCAATCCGAGTTCTCGGACAGCCTCCTAGTACAAGCCAAAGAGCTGTGTTAGCCCGCGTATTATCTCTTTCAATGTGTAAAAATCTAATGATTGTGTATATAAGGCTAAGAACAAAACCAATGCTGAGCTATAGAGTAAAGTAAGATAATTTGCCATTAGCTGTTTAATCCAGATTCTTCCGTCTCTGGTGTCGATGGCTGTAAAATTACTGCGGTTTGACCAGCGTTGTCTGGGTAGTCGAAACAGAATATAAATTTTAATTATTGAATTTAATATTTGCAGGAGATAAATCAGAAAAGGAAAAGAGATATGAATACGTCCAGCGTAATGATAAATAAATAGCGATAGAGTGATTCTAGTCAGGCTCAACCAAACTATATAAAATAATAGAAAACCCCAGCCAAATTGCATTGTTAAAAGTATTGCTGCGATAGGCCCCACCAATGATGTCCATACCACTAAACGTTGATCAATAAGACACCACCAGATATAAGGCGGTACAACTTTAGGGCCTAATAATATTGCCCGTCCATTATTGCGTAACATATTACCACTCCAGCGTAATAAGTTTTGCAGCATTCGCCGAAAACCATTACCTGAAATATGCTCAACTGTATAAACCATTGCATCACGCACATAGAGCATTTCAGCCTTATTTTTTAATAAAAAGTACCAAGTGCTTTTATCATCCCCCGATAAAAATCGAAAACGCCCCCAGAGCCAGTGATCAATATAATCATTTTCCAAACGCTCAATAAATTCGGGCCGAACTATTTCCTGTGAGCGAAATAATGATAAACGCCCTGTCAGTGTTAAAACTCGTTTTGACAAAGCGTGTGACTGCATCATGAGGTGGCGTTGTGCAAAACGTAATTCTGTCATTTCTGCCATCCACTTTGGACCATGAAATATGGCTTTTTCATCTGTCGTCATTGCATGTAAATTTGGGTTTAGATGAAAAAAGGGCAGGCATTTAATCAAAGCACCTGGTGTTATCAAGGCATCTCCATCCATCAATATCACTGGGCAATCGTGAATAACACCATGACGGGATAAGGAGCGCATACATTGACCTAATGCGATGCGTTTATCAGGCAATGTTTGGCGAATTGCAATCACTTGAAATGAAGTGTCAGCCACATGCTTTTGCACATACGCTCTAACAATCATTTCATCTTTCTTATCTGCACTTAAAAATAAACTTGCAGGAACACCAAGGCGACGACATTCGGCAATCATTAATTCGAGTAGTTTTTCAGTAGTTTCTTTTTCTTCTTTATAACTTGCGATCACAAAGTAAATATGTGGTGGTCGCCAGCCACTGCCATAAAGAGCGTCTGCCTGCTTTCTTAAAATGGGAAAAGTCTTATATTCATAGATTAAGGCGCGTGTCAGATTAAGAAACCACCAGCTATATCGCCATATTCCAATAATTGCGACCAGCACTACCATACGATGATGCAGTAGTTGTTTGGAATCATCTGAGAGAAAATAAACAATCAACCAGATACAACAAAAATAAATTAATAGCTTGACCCCATCTATCCAGTGCCATGTAAAGCGACGCTCAGTCTGTAAGATGTCTAGGCTATTCAACTGCGTCATCCTCTGAGCCTGAAAGTAAATAATAGCGAATGTAGGGAAACAGGTTTTCCTTGATTTTTTTCTTACTTAAATACTTCAATAAATCAGATTGTGCTATTTTTTTATGATTCAGTGTGCTGTATGAAATAACACTTCGAGTAATTCGTTTTGTGTCGAAGGTTCCTCCTTTTTTTGCATAAGAAAATCCACCTTTTTCTCTTTTCTTATCTATTTTTTGTTGTGAGTTTACAAACTGATTATGAATATTTTCGGCTTTGATCTGCTTTGCAAGAAAGTCAAAAGATTGATTAACAGGCTCACTATAATTGAATTCTAAAAGTGCTATTTCCAGCCAAGGCTCTAAATTAAAAACATGGTAATGCAGGGCATCTCGTTCTTTATAGTCAATACTTGATCCATCTTTAAAGAAATTAGTTTTTGCATGTAATTCAAGTTGTGCCAAGTCTTGCTTTAATGATTCTTCATCATTTAACAAACGATCAAGCATTAAAAGAATCTTTAATTGATGCGTTCGTAAGTTATTTTTGCTACTTGAAGTACCAAATTTCCACTGATGTTTTTTTATCTGAATAGCAACTAGCCATTCCTTCACTATCTCTTGTTGTTTGGTAGAAAAATGACAAGATAGAAGATCATAAGCCCAAAGGAATCCTTCCAAACGTGTTTCATCAATGGGATGCCCCGTGGGTTTATGTGTTTTAGCCCACTCTAAAATATATTGCTTGGCTTGTTGCAGATAAGCATCTTCACTTGTTATGTAATATGCCAATGAAAGTAAAGCTGCATTTTGTGAATCACGTAATGCAACTCGTGTTTCTTTTAATACTTTACTTTTAGCATCAGTAATACCTGAGCTACGCAATTGTTTTTGAGGTTGAGGTTTTTTATCTAATAGTTTTTTAGCTTTTTCTAAAAGTGTTTTTTTCCAATCAATACCTAGAATACCAACCTTAGATTGATTATTAGAGTGATTTTTTTTTAGTGCATCAAAAAAATTTTCTGAAAATAATTTAGCTGTTTTTTTACAGCTCTCTGAAGAGACTGAAGGCTTTGGCAAAGAGCTACCTGCATTACCTTGTTGTATAAAAAAATTAATTAATCCTGCAAAATTTTTTTTAAGAAGAGTCTTAATAGTAGAGTTTCTTTCAATACTGACTTCAACTGGCAAAGCATAATCCAAATCTTCGATTTTGCTATCTGTATCCGCTTTATTCTCTTCAAAAGTTAAAATAACTTTAATCGTTTTTGATAATGGGATAGATTTTTTAAACGGATTTTGATCCTGATCAGAAAGAAGATTCGTCATATAATCAAGCTTTTCGACTAATACGGGATAATCCTGTTTTAACAATGATGAATAAACAATTGCTTTATTACCTACTGATAACTTTTCAGCTTCTTCTTTTGTAAGATAAGCTTCTATATATTTTTTACTATCTGCTTTTTGAATAATCGCAAAAGTTTGTCCTTGCTTGAGATATTGTGACTCAAGCTGAATAATATCAATCACCTTACCAGCAGTATGGCTGTAAATTATTTCTAGCTCTGGCAAAGTTTCATTTTCAACTTTTACTTGGCTTTTCTCTGATTTATTTTTCTTTTTGTAGAGTCGATAATCTTCCTCAAGCTTTACTAAAGCTGCTTTTGACGCTTTTATCCTGTATCTTGCTGCTGTTAGTTTATTGCGCGCAACATCACATTCGACAGCACTTTTCTTGGGGTTACGCAATTCATATTGGCTTTTATAGCGTCGATTACATTTTACTTTTCTTGTGGCAATGGCTGCTTTTAAATTAGCATTGTCTGCTTTTATTTCTATCTTGCGCACACTTATTTGACGATCAAATGTATTTTTATTTTTTGTGCTTGATTCTTTTTTCTGATTAAGCGTATTTTTATTTACTTTATTATTTACCTTCTCTTTATTGCTTATATAGACAGAGATTAAAGGTTGGCCAATACTAATAGTATCATTCTTTTTCACCCATACTTTTTTTACCACCCCTTGAGTATCTGATTGAAGTGGAACAATTGGCGCACTAATAAATGCTGTTTTAACATCAATACGAAAAAAACTATTATACAAAGTCGCTAGGGTAAATAAGAAAACCGCAGCACCAATCATCAAATACAAGCCAGTAAAAATACCTCGCTTTATTTTTGCAGGTCTGCTTGATAATGGTTTTGCTAGCTCTGTTGTTGCTGGAGTAACAGGCATATCTACGCGGCGTAAAATATTATCAATATTTACCATATCACCAGATTCCAGTGCTTCAGCAAAATATTTTAGAAGCTCTTGGTGCTCTTCCGAGATGTAATTGAACCTTCCGATAAGCTCTTTTTTTTCTTTATCATAACTAAGGGAAGTTGCATTTGCTTCAATTTGAATTTTAAAATCACGAAACCTTACGATGGGTTTAACCAACAAGGCTTTCTTGTGAAATAATTTTCCCGTGTAATCAATAACCTTAAAGTGCTTCAGCGTCCATTGAGATACATAGTAAGTATTACCTAATATTTCTATCTGTAACGGAAACAAATCACGCTTATTGAGTCTTTTTCGTGGAGCATCCCAATAAAATACTTCACTACTAAGTTTTTTCTGAGTCATAACGCTTCAATCCATAAAATTATGGCTACTGTGAGTAAAATACTCTGACTTACGATTGTAACGTTTACTGGCTCATGTTTAATGACATTGGAATTTAGAAAGATAAAGAGTAGGTATTAACTGACAATTGGTGCACTCAACACATTTGGAATGTACTAATGAAAGAATTACTAGGAGACTGTCTGAGAATAGGAGTCGCAGAGAGTCACAGGATTTTTAATCGTAGCCAAGCTTTATGCTTGCTTTTTATTGTATCGGCTAGATGATGCCGTGTTGTAAAAAACATAAAAAAAGGGGGGGGATGGGTTTGTATACTGGTTAACCTAACCCTAATCTATCGGATTACGCTAGCACTAACCCAACCTTCAATAATGGAGATTTACGGGTTGATGCAATAAATAACCTGCTGCTTATAAGGTAGGATTTTTATACCACAAGTTCGCTACTATCTGCTGGGCAGTTGATAACCTTATCAACTTTAATATTTTCAGGAAATTCTTGGGATGCAACCCAAATTTGGGTAACTACATTGCTGATGTTGGGCAGTGCTTTGAGAGTTGCCTTGGTTCTTGCTTGATCAAAGAAAGCGAATGGCTCATCAAGGAAAATAAATTGCTGATCATTGCCTGTATTTTTAGCAAGTTCTTCTGACATTGCTATGCGTAGTGCGAGCATTATTTGCCTTTGTGTACCCGATGAGATTTCATCGAAATCCATATAGTCTTTTTTACTATCAGAATATACTTGTACGCTTAAATCTTCGGCTATACGTATTTTACTGTAACGTTTTTCTGTAAATTGTGGTAATGCTATTGCTGATATTTTAGCAATATTTTTATTAAATAATTCAATTGAGCCACCTGCTGCACGCTGTAGTAAAGCAATAGAGAGGTCATGCACATCTATTTCATGTTGATGACTATCGACGGCACGTGTGAGTACTTTAAGTGTTGAACGTATTTTTCCTGCATCATCAGAACGTAGACGTTCTTGTTCGACATCATCGACTAAGTCTCTGGCAAGGTCTACAATTTCAATATCTTGACTCTTTAATGAATTTGATAGTTTGGTAATTGCTGAACTTACTTTTTCTGCATTAGCTTTGTAGGATGGCATATCTTCAATTAACTGAGATAGATCAGTGAATTGCTCTCGTGGCGGAATAATCAACACGGTTGATCCATCTGTTTTACGTTCTTGGAACAGTTGTACAACACGTTCAGGTAATAATGTTTCAACCTGTGTGGTAATAAAATGATGCCCTTCACGCATACTATGGCTCATTTCTTTTGCTTCTTGACGTAGCAACCCTAAATTAGTCGCTGCTTTATGCTTGAGTAATAGGCTGATAAAAAAGAGTACACTTGAAATAATTGCGAAGGGTAATAAAAAATCATTAGTGATTGTCATCATTCTAGGCAATTCATCAATTCCTAATAAGTTGACAATCATATTTTCATAAGAATTAGGTTTGCTCTTGTATAAGCCCCAAAAAAGCCAAGAAACAATCATCAGCGGAAATAATAGAAAAGATAAGTACTTCCAAAATCCACAACTTCTACGAATACTGTGATAAGTTTTTATATTATCTTCATAGTCTGTTTCATTTTGATCAAGATGCCCTATTAGGGCTTCTCGACGTTGTTGTTCATCACCTAATGTCTGTTCTGCATCAATTAAATCTGGAAACCAAGTTTCATCAATGTCTATTGCATTCAGTGCTGTTTCTGTTGCTTCTACTTCTGGGCTAAGCTCTAAAATCTTCTGCTTGTGTTCTTCTGTGGATTGTTTTAGTTCATCGCTAATCCCTGCATAGTCGCTGATGCCTGCCATTTGTTTAATGGTGCTACTATCGGGGTCTGGGGTGGTTAATTCTTGTTGTGCTAAATAGAATGAGTCTGCAAAAGTATTATAATCAAAGGCTAAAATCTTTGTTAGTGCATCACTGACTTTTTCTTCTGTATCAAGGGTAATATACGAAAGATCAGAGACACCTTTTTCAAATTCTTTTGACAAACTTACTTTATGAACTCCATCTCTGCTAAGGCTGCGATACAACTTATAGTATTCGTTAGAACCTACTGAAAATTTTAAGGTGACTTCTGCTGTATCACGACCCCAACAGATAATTTTGTGCAAATTATTTTCATCAAGAAAAAAGGTTCGTCCAAATAAAGCAAAACAAATCGCTTCACCAATACTTGTTTTGCCCGATTCATTCAAACCAGCAATGGTAACAACACCTTTTTCAGGGATATCGGTTACTTCAAGCTTATGATATCTACGAAAGTTTTTAGCAAGCAGAGAGTTAATCAACATCGAGTAGCTCCTCTTTGCTTTTCTTTTCAGTCTCAGAATTAAACAACTCTTTCACTGAATTAGAGTTATCAAGTTTTCTCATTACTAGTTTCACGGCACTTTGGTATTTTTCTAGGTCAAAATCATCTAATTTTGACTGCTGCTTAATATCGTGCTTGCAGAATTCAGCGAAGCGCTTGGCTGCTCCTTTTGTCTTTTCTGCTTTTAACCAACGTAATTCTAACTCTGCTGACATTTTATTATCTCCACTTCAGCGCGTTTTAGGGATGACGTAATTAAGGAAACCCTGATCAAGTCCAATTATTTTTAGCTTGCTAAATCTGCCGATATTTTCTGCGCTAATTTCTAATCGACTTAATCAGGCTTTCCCTAATACTCCTCTTTTAAAGCTGACTTTAACATGAACTGGCTCTGAGTAAAAATGCTTGAAATCAAGACAAAAAAATAGGGGTAGAGTAATACCCATCCCCCCTCTTTTTTACAATATTTTTTATAAGCTGCTGAAGTAATTACTCCTTCATTTCTCATCTTTTAGGATTTCAACCTGAATCCGTGAGCCCACTACAGCACAGTGAATAAGCTATTGATTCATCACGAGTTTAAAAAATACCCGCTTAACCTAGGGGTGAAGCTAAGATTTTTTAAATCCCGTGCTAAACCAATATCTTATCCCCCGCTATCCACATTGGACTCACGGATTCAGGTTTAAATTAGCCTTTCATAGCACTAAAGAATTCTTCATTGGTTGTTGTTTTTTGTAGCTTATCAAAGAGGAATTCCATTGCATCAACTTCATCCATTGGATGTAAGAATTTACGCAAAATCCAGAGTGATTGTAGTTCTTCATCATCAACTAGTAGCTCTTCACGGCGTGTTCCTGAACGATTAACATTAATAGCTGGGAATACACGCTTTTCAGATATTTTACGATCAAGATGCAACTCTGAGTTGCCTGTACCTTTAAATTCTTCGTAGATAACCTCATCCATTTTAGAACCTGTATCAATCAGTGCCGTTGCTAAAATAGTTAAACTGCCGCCTTCTTCAAGGTTTCGTGCCGCACCAAAGAAACGCTTAGGACGATGTAATGCATTTGCATCAACACCACCTGTTAATACTTTGCCAGATGATGGTACAACTGTGTTATAAGCTCGTGCTAAACGAGTAATCGAATCAAGCAAGATAATTACATCTTGTTTATGCTCAACTAAACGCTTGGCTTTTTCAATAACCATTTCTGCAATTTGTACATGTCTTGTTGCTGGTTCATCAAAGGTTGAGGAAACCACTTCGCCACGCACCATGCGTGACATTTCTGTCACCTCTTCTGGACGCTCATCAATCAGTAAAACAATCAGATACGCATCAGGATGATTGGTCGCGATGCTTTGTGCAATATTTTGTAGCATCATGGTCTTACCCGCTTTTGGCGGTGCAATAATCAAACCACGTTGACCTTTGCCGATGGGAGCAACTATATCAATTATACGCGCAGTAATGTCTTCAGTACTACCGTTGCCACGCTCCATTCGCATACGTTCATCAGGGTGTAGCGGTGTAAGGTTTTCAAAAAGTATTTTATTGCGCGCATTTTCAGGTGGCTCGTAGTTGATGGTGTCAACTTTTAATAAAGCAAAGTAGCGTTCATTATCTTTGGGTGTACGAATTTTTCCTGCGACAGTGTCACCTGTTCTTAACCCAAAACGACGAATCTGACTGGGTGAGACATAAATATCATCAGCCCCTGCAATATAGTTGCTATCACTTGAACGCAAAAATCCAAAACCATCTTGTAATATTTCAAGAACTCCATCACCATATATATCTTCTTTTTCTTTTGCTGCTGCTTTTAATATGGCAAAGATTATATCTTGCTTACGTGCGCGAGACATGCCATCAACGCCTCTTTCTTTGGCAATAGCAATAATTTCATTGGGTGATTTTTGTTTAAGTTCTGAAAGGTTCATAGGAATATAAGGTTTATTTAATTAATTAGATTTACTAGAGATATTTATTTCTGAATCTATGAGTTAAGAGCACTAAGCGAAAAATACCAAGTTAAAAAATACCAAGGAATTAGAATTAAATATGTACCCACACTAATATTCTTTTCACTCAGATTAATCATTTTCAATCATTACATAGCTCGCTATGTCCTTCTTGAGAGTAATCAATCTGAAATAAAAATTCTGCATTAGTTTGGGAAGATATATAAACTCTCACTTAGAATATTTAGTGATTTTGGGGATAATTCATTTTATTAAAAAGTCGATATGGATAAAATTCACCCAGAGATAGGGCAGTTGTGACTCGGTTTTATCTGGTTTTTAACTTGACTTTTGCTGAGTGCAATTATTCAACAGTTGGAAGGCTATCATGTGTATATTAAAGAGTCCAGCTTTTGTGATAAAAATGAACGCTTGAATGAATCTAAACCCATGAGCTCAATGAATACGAACTTATGGGTTCAGGATAAAGCTAAGAAACGTGCATGAAATAATTTGATCATTCTGACTTGCCTTTTTGCTCAACTTATTCTATGCACGTTCCTAAGAGGATGATTTAAGCCTGTTTTTCTAAATGGCAAATATTAAATGTTTTGATCTAAAAATGCTGTTAGCTGTGATTTATTAAGTGCGCCAACTTTAGTTGCCTCAACTTCACCATCTTTAAATAGCATCAATGTTGGAATACCACGAATACCATATTTAGGTGCTGTATCAGTGTTATCATCAATATTTAGCTTAGCAACGATTAGTTTACCTTCGTATTCTGCTGCTATTTCTTCAAGAATAGGCGCAATAGACTTGCAAGGTCCACACCACTCTGCCCAATAATCAACTAAAACAGGTGTGCTACTTTTTATTACATCTTCGTTAAATGAATCATCAGTCAGGCTTAGTATGCTCACGTTTTTTTATCTCCAGAAGGTTTAAGATTTTAAATGCTGATTATCAAGGTAAATGAATAAAATTCAAGTCTAATCTTAAATAAATCACTAAAAAGCAACTAGTACTCCAGCAACTAAAAAAGCCACCAAAATAATTGTTAATCTTCTTAAGGAGAACTTAACCAAGTCTAATTATTTTTAGCTTGTCAAGCCTGCCGATATTTTCCACAAAGATCGGCTCAATAGAATGTAGTCCACACCTTAACAAATATAAGAATATTATTATTTTCTCAAATAAAAACAGTGACATAATTAAACCCAACAAACAAAATTCATGTAGTATACTCTTGTGCTTGTAAACAAAATAATAGATCAACTTAGGAGAATCAACAACATGCCAATAATGGATAAACGTACCTTTTTAAAAATTATAGCGATGGGAACAGCAGGTACAGGAACATTACCGTGGCTTCTACAGCAGGCGCAGGCGGGTCAATCAGAAAAACAGGCTACTATGCCTAAAGACTTTTATAGTGTTCCCAAAAAAGGGCAAGCTCGCATTCTGCATGCAACTGATGTTCACGGGCAATTATTACCTGTTTACTTCCGTGAGCCTAACGTAAATCTTGGTGTTGGACCTGCCTTGGGTAGACCTCCACACATTGTTGGTAAGAAATTATTAGAGAAAATGGATCTCCCTATGGATGGGCCAGAAGCTTATGCTTACACCTATCTTGATTTTTTCAACGCTGCCAAAAAATATGGTAAAACGGGTGGTTATGCGCACATGAAAACGCTGCTTGATATGCTTCGCAAAGAGGCTGGCGGTGTTGATAACACCATTACTTTAGATGGTGGTGATTTATGGCAAGGCTCTGGTACATCACTTTGGACTCGTGGTGTTGATATGGTTGAGGCTTCTAATATCCTTGGTGTTAATGTCATGATTGGTCACTGGGAATTTACCTATAATGA
>JALSLM010000145.1 GCA_026988295.1 Thiotrichaceae bacterium | reverse complement strand
TGGGTGTCCATTTATCGGTTTCTTTATCGGTTAGGTTTTTTAAAATTCCTTAAGAAACTAAAGCCATAATCATCGATTAAATGCTGAACGGATAAGACCAAAACCAGCAACTGCGAACAGCCCGGCTACTATTCCATTAACCGAGCGCTGGCATCGTTGATAGGCTTGCATAATACCATCAATAGAAAATAAGACAGAATACATTGCATTGGTAAAAAAACCTACACCTATACAAACAGCTAAAGCGGCACTAATTGAATAAATATTATCATTGGAATTTAACCCAACAGAAAGAGCAGCCATCCATGCTAGTAAAGATTTAGGATTTGATAGATTTAATAATAATCCTCGTAAAAACCATCGCTTATCTTCTGATTCGGGTATATTTTTCGACTCAGGTTGTCTAGTAGCACGAGCAGATAGAAAAGCAAGCCATAAAAGATATAAGCCTCCTAGAATTTTAAGTACGCTCAATAGATATACAGAAGTTTGAAGTATTGCTCCCATGCCACTAACCGCAATTACTCCCCAAATTACTAAACCACTTGATAAACCAGCGCCGTACTTTAAACTCACTTTACGTCCATGGTTCATGGCTATAGTTGCATTAGAAATAGTTGCAGGCCCAGGTGAAACAGCAACAATAAAAAATGCTAATCCTGTTGTTGCAAGGGAAATTAAGTCAATCATTATCACTCCATATTTATTTTCTTTATCTATAAGAATTGTATGATGATACTGAAAAATAAACAATCTAAAGAACAGTCTCCATTTTTATATGATTTTGTATGGGGTGAAAGTAGCTGTAAGTGCTTGTACTTTATGCTTTTGCGTCGCAGACACCTAACAGTTTATTAGACAGCTTCTATCTATGCCACCGTCCAATATATAGCATTGCCGTTATCTATTTTATGTAACCCTAAATAAATCAACTATATAGCATTTTTCTGATAATAGATCAAAAAATAGATAGTTTCTGTCTAATTAAATATTGCTGATGCTGTATATTTCACATATAGTAGTTATTCGCTTTTTGTTCTCTTTTTGAGGCTATATCATGAAGAATGATTTTTTACATGATTTACTAGATTCAAAGGGGTTAGACTCGATTGATTTACGAACCCATCCCCCCCCTTTTTTCACATTTTTTCACCTCTTCATAACGAGACTATAGATTCAGCTTATTGTTTTTAATTGTTCTGCGATTGCTTCATCATCTTCCATGATTTTAGGTTCTGAGAGCATCCATACTTTAAAACAAGTGCCCTTGCCTAGCTCAGATTCTACGGTGATATAGCCTCCATAACGGTGCACTAAACTATAACTGATTGATAAGCCTAAACCTGTTCCTTCACCTTGTTGTTTGGTGCTAAAAAATGGATCAAATATATGTTTTAAATGTTCTTGTTTGATTCCATTACCGTTATCTGTAATGCTTAATTCGATGCCTTTATTATTCCAATTTGTTGTTTTAATAATGATCTTGCCTTTATTTTTTGGTATTTCTGACACATCTGATATTTTTGGCAAGGCATGGATCGCATTAACAAGCAAATTAACAATAACCTGCTGTAATTCTTGTGAATTAACCTTAATACTGATACTTGAGCGTAAATCAGTTTTTACCTCATATAGATAGTCGTTTTGCATGTGATTGATCAGTTTTAAGCTATCTTTAACTAAATAATTAATATCAACAGTCGTGATATCGCCTGCATATTCATCAACTTGTGCATATTGCAAAAGACGGTTAATAATATCTTTTATGCGGTAAATTTGTTGAATAATTAAATCGAGTTCATTTTTTATTGGTGCGGCTTTATCACCTAGCTCATCAATGATGATGTCGAGGTTTCCCAGCATGACTGCTGTGGGATTATTAATTTCATGTGCTACTCCAGCGGTGAGTTCCCCCAAGGCTGCGAGTTTTTCTGCTACCACTAATTGTTGCCGAGTTTGGCGTAATAGCTGAATTGAGTTCTGTAAAGCTTGATTTTTCTTTTTTAGCTCTTGAGTGCGCTTTTCAACCTTGTCTTCAAGTGAATCTGCCCAGTTTTGTATTTCTTTGCTACGTTGTTGTAATTGATCCAGCATGTCATCAAATTCATGCGAGAGTGTTCCTAGTTCATCGGTTGATTGAATAAAACCAACTCGTTGTTTGCTATCACCCTGCTGTGTTGCGTGAACCACATCACTCATTCTTTCAATGGGTTTGAATATTTTTTTAGCACCACGAATAGCCGCCCAAGCAGAAAGTAACATTAGGCTCAAAAACATCAAAACTAATACTACCAGTGCTTTCCATAATTCATCTCTAAAAGGTTTTTCGAGAAATCCTGCGTAAAGCATTCCAACTCGATTTCCATCAATATCAAGTATCGGTTCATACGATGAGATATACCAATCATTAACAACAAAAGCACGATCTATCCATATTTCTCCTTGATCTAAAACCTTGCTACGCACTTCATTAGAAACACGCGTACCCAATGCACGTTCACCTTTTTTTAAGGGTACATTGGTTGAAATACGCACATCATCTAAAAACACTGTTACTGTTCCAAAGCTTCCTTCAGGCAGACTACCCTCTGCGTAGGCTAAATCACGGATAGCATCGACAAATTGGAAATTATCATTAAGAAGCACGCCACCATCAAGCAAAGCAACAACTTCGCCTGTTTCATTTTTTATGGGAAACAGAGCATGAATCACCATCGCACGATCTTCGAGGGTCTGTTTACTTAATCTAGCTCTGGGTGTTTTAATCAGAGGTAATTCAACCTGTTTTTTTAGTGCTTGACTGATCTGCTGTAAATCATCAGAGGAATAAATTTCAACACCTACTTTAGGTTTTCCCTGTAGAGCACTGATTAGAAAAGATGAATGACGTTGTTTCTGGACCTGTTGTTGGACTTGCTGTTTAAGTAATTCTGTTTTTTTTGTAGTATCAATGACTCGCAGAAAGGAGTATCCACCACGTTTTTTTAAAGCTTCAACCTGTGCTAAAACCGATGCTTTATTGCCAGACTTTAGTGCGATATAAAATTGATATGATTCAGCAAGATTTTTAAGTTGATTTAAATAGCCTTGTTGAATACGCATAAAACCATCATGCGATACAGCAAGATCCGTATTTACTTTAAGAAACAACTGCTGATAAGTGAAGTTCTTGCCCCAATTAATCGCCAATGCCAAGGCAACAGGCATAATCAACACAATAGGGAATAACACTAAAAGCAAAAGCTTGTAGCGAACTTTATTATGAATTGCATTGTGAAATTTAAGCAAGTAATTCATCACTAGGAGGCAGTTTGAGAACTAAGATTTGCAGTATTAAACAAGGTTTAAAGCATGCAAACACGGGGAATAAATTCCCCTGCCTGTATTCCCAAATGAATTTGGGAACGAGTTGCTCTCGCCTTTTTTAAATACTTTGGATTACTCTAAACCCATCCCCCCCCTTTTTTGACAATTTTTATTCGAGTTTAAAGCTGATTCCATAGCTTCACTTTACGCTCCAGCGTCTTTCTTGATACACCGAGAATACGGGCAGCCGCTGATTTATTTCCATTTTCTGATTCTAGCACGTTTAAAATATGTTGCTTTTCAACCTCATCAAGTCGCTGTGAATCTTTGATTGCTAGATCAGTTTGACTTCTACCTGAGGGTTCTTGCCCTGTTATACAATGTCCTGGATTTTTACCCAGCAATAAACAGCGTTCAATAACATTTTTTAGCTCACGAATATTGCCTGGCCAGTCATAATTGCGAAGATTATGAAGATCATCACCACTAAAAGTCAGATCAGGTACGCCTAATTCAGAAGCAAGATTACTTGAGAAATAACTGGCTAATGCGGGTATATCATCCGTTCTTTCTCGCAATGGCGGCATTACAACATTCACTACATTCAAGCGATAAAAGAGGTCTTCTCTAAAGGCTTTTTTCTCGACCTGCTTTGCTAAATCTTTATTAGTTGCCGCTATTATGCGTACATCAATGGGTGCCTCACGGTTAGAACCCACAGGGCGAATCACACGTTCTTCTAAAACACGCAATAAATGCACCTGCATAGAAAGTGGCATCTCACCAATTTCATCCAAAAATAAAGTGCCACCATTGGCATAGGTAAACAAACCTTCACGGGTTTTTTGTGCACCTGTAAACGCCCCTTTGGTATGACCAAAAAACTCGCTTTCCATTAATTCTTCAGAAATTGCACCACAGTTAACGGGAACAAAAGAGCCTTTACGTCCACTCCAACGATGCAAAGCACGTGCAGCTAATTCTTTTCCCGTTCCTGATTCACCTTCAATCAAAACAGTCGTGGGCATAGGTGCAACCTGTTTAATAACATCACAGACACTGCGCATGGTGTCACAGTTACCAATCATGCCACTGTCATAATAGTGTTCAATCTGCCGCTTTAAAACAACATTTTCACGCTGTACCTGCTGTTGCGCCAAACAAGCTTCAATTGATGCCATCATTTGATCCATACGAAATGGCTTCATAATAAAGTCGCTGGCTCCTGAGCGAAGAGCAGCAATTGCTGTTTCCATACTGGCATGGGCGGTAATAAAAATAACCGAAGCAGTGCAACCTTGCTTGCGTAACTCTGTTACCCAATCGACACCCGACATACCTGGTAAACGAATATCAGAAATAATCAAATCAAAATTACAACGCTGACGCAGTGATTCGGCTTCCTCGACATTTTCGGCAACTTCGACTAAACCAAACTTTTTCTCTAGTCCTCTTTTTAAAAAACTGCGTATACCGGGTTCATCATCAACGATTAAAACAGAATGACGTTTAAACCCTGTTAGAATTGATTTTTCATTTATTTTTTCATCTGCTATTTTTTGTGATGCGCTAGAACTCATACTTCTCCTAAAGTTATGTGATCATTTTTATGTGATTATACCCTTATGATCTTTTGCTCATTGACCTTTAATGAACCACCAAATGAGACATTTTGTCTTGTTCTTCTGATTTCTTTAATCCTGTTACATCATAATTTAGTCTATTCTCTTGAATTTTACAGCTCTATCTTATTATTGGCACTGTAATTGCTTTTTTATTCTTTATATACAAATTTTATACAAAAAAGTGGGGGGATGGGTTAAATATAAGGTTTATAAACTGTAGGCTTAACCCTGAATCCGTGAGGTCAATGCGGATAGCAGGGTGTAAGATATTGGTTTAGCATGGGATTTAAAAGGCTCTGCATAATTGAGTTCACGGATTCAGGTTAACCTACTATCCAGCTATTATTAAACAACTGAGGCATTTTTAACAACGATGACATCCTTAAAAAAATCTTTTCTATTTTCTTTCTTATTTATTTTTATTTTTAGTTTTAGCGTTATCTTTAGCAGTAATCTAGCAATCGCCAAAGAACCATCAAAAGATAAAATTATTAAACTAGCTACCACAACCAGTACCGAAAACTCAGGTTTGCTTAGCTACCTTTTGCCCGTGTTTGAAAAAGACACTGGTTATAAAATTCATACTATCGCAGTAGGAACAGGTAAAGCCTTACGCATGGGGCGGGATGGTGATGTAGATGTTATTTTAGTACATGCCTTAAATGCAGAAAAAAAATTCGTGGCAGATGGCAGTGGCACAGAGCGTTTCCCTGTGATGATGAATGATTTTATTATTGTTGGAGCAATAGATGACCCAGCAAAAATAGCTGAAACAAAAACAATTATCGAGGTTTTTAAGAAAATAGCCGCCACCAAGAGCAAATTTATATCACGTGGGGACGACTCAGGCACCAATAAAAAAGAATGGACTATTTGGAATAAAGCCGATATCAATCCTAAAAAGTCCAGTTGGTATATTGAAGCAGGTCAAGGCATGGGAAAAGTCCTACAAATGGCAGGCGAAATGGATGCCTACACCTTAACAGATCGTGGCACTTGGTTAGCTTATAAAAGCAAATCATCGTTAGTTATTCGCTTTGAAGGTGATTCTCAACTATTTAATCCCTATGGCATTATTGCGGTCAATCCTAAAAAACATCCTGATGTAAATAATGCAGGGGCAAAAGCATTGATAAAATGGATTACCTCAAGCAAAGGACAAAAGCTCATTGGTGATTTCAAAATTGCGGGACAAGTTTTATTTAAACCAACTGCCACTAAAGTAAGCATTTCAGCCATTGCAACAGCACCAATACAAAAATAACATGACTCTAATATCCAAACAAAATATCACTGCCTTGATTCTCGCAGGTGGCAAAGGTCGCCGACTTGGTGGTCAAGACAAAGGCTTAGTTTACTACCAAGGCAAGCCTCTAATTGAACACCTTATCGAGCGCATTCAGCCCCAAGTTGAAAATATCCTTATCAACGCAAACCGTAATCAAGAAACCTATGCAAACTATGGATACCCTGTGATTCAAGATGAACTCAGTAACTACCAAGGACCATTGGCAGGTTTTGCAACAGCAATGAAAGTGGCAAGCACTAGCCATATCATCACAATGCCCTGCGATGGTCCATTATTACCAGATGATTTAGTTTCTCGAATGCTAACAGTATTGGGAGACACATCGGATACCCAAGAAACACTGGTTGTCGCACATAATGGAGAAAGGTTACAACCCGTATACGCACTGATTCCTATTAATTTAGTAAACAGTCTTGAGAAATTTCTTGAAGAAGGTAATCGTAAAATTGATCTTTGGTATGCCCAACACACGATGAAAATAGCAGATTTCTCAGACAAACCAGCCGTGTTTGACAATATTAATACTGAAGAGCAAAGACAAAACTTAGAAGCAAAAACACAAGCCAAAATAAAAGCCAAGGAGAATCACAATGATTAGCTTCTCAGTACCACTACTTGGTTTTGCCGCCTATAGCGGAACAGGAAAAACCACCCTGCTCTGTAAAATCATTCCACTTTTAAGAGAAAAAGGAATACGAGTAGGCATCGTCAAACATGCACATCATAGCTTTGATATAGATCACCCTAAAAAAGATAGTTGCAAACTAAGAGATTCAGGCGCAGAAAAGATGGTAATCACATCAAGCAAACGCACAGCAATAGTTATTGAGCATCCCAACGACGAAGAACCCACACTCGCGGATGCCTTAAAATATATCCATACAAAAAACCTTGACCTAATCTTAGTCGAGGGTTTTAAAAAAGCCCCCATTCCAAAAATTGAATTACACCGAAAAGCACTGGATAGACCTTATCTATACCCTAATGATGACAATATCATTGCCATAGCAACAGATCACCAATTACAAAGCAATAAACACTTGCATAAACTTAATCTAAATAATCCTGAAGAAATTACTGATTTTATCAAAGCCAGAATTTAAGCTGATTTAGCAGGAAGCTGTCTAAGAATAGCTTGGTAAGTTTCTGCAAATCCTCTGCGGTTCTCTACGTTACAAAAAATTCTTAAAAACAGGGGGGATGGGAAGCGTATTCATTTATTGAGCCCTTAGAAAATAATTAATGCTATATGCCAATTAAGCGCGTATAATTTTCGCCCCTCGTTTATAGCCTCCCTCTACCCCATGTCAAATCAAACTAGCATCCGTTTTTCAGAGCTTAATTTATCAAAATCCGTTTTACAAGCCGTTGAAGAAGCAGGATATGAAGCCCCATCTGCAATACAAGCTGAAACCATTCCCCATTTACTTGAAGGTCATGATCTAATCGGTCAGGCACAAACAGGCACGGGTAAAACAGCAGCATTTTCCTTACCCTTATTAAGTCGCCTAGATTTAAGCTCTACAGAAACACAAATTTTGGTACTTGCACCCACCCGTGAGCTTGCTATTCAAGTTGCAGAAGCCATGCAAAGTTATGCACGTCATTTAAAAGGCTTTCACATAATGCCTGTCTATGGCGGACAAAATATCGGCATTCAACTGAAACAGCTACGCCGAGGAGCGCAGGTCGTCGTTGGTACACCTGGGCGAGTTATGGATCACCTGCGTCGCAAAACGCTAAAATTAGGCAAGCTAAAAGCACTTGTGCTTGATGAGGCCGATGAGATGCTTCGCATGGGCTTTATAGATGATGTTGAAACCATCCTCAAAGAGACCCCAGATTCACGTCAAACTGTTTTATTTTCGGCTACAATGCCGAGCGCCATAAAACGCATCACTAAAAAATACCTAAATGATCCTGTTGATATAAAAGTTAAAACTAAAACCAGTACTGTTTCAACCATTAAACAATATTATTGGTCAGGTAAAACATCCTACAAGCTAGATGCATTAACGCGACTTTTAGAAGCAGAAGATTTTGGTGGTATTATCATTTTTGTGCGTACCAAAAATATGACAACCGAGCTTTCTGAAAAATTGGCAGCTCGTGGATATGCATCCGTTCCTCTGAATGGTGATATTCAGCAATCTATGCGTGAAAAGGTGATTAACCGCCTAAAAAAAGGCAATATAGATATTATTGTTGCCACTGATGTTGTTGCTCGTGGGCTAGATGTAGAGCGCATTACCCATGTTATCAATTATGATATGCCAGCAGATAATGAATCTTATGTGCATCGTATCGGACGAACGGGTCGCGCTGGTCGTGAAGGAACAGCAATACTCTTTGTACCACCTAATGGACGGCGACAACTTCAAGGCATAGAACGAGCCACAGGACAGACCATTGAACCGTTAAAACTACCGTCACCTGAAGATATAAGTGAAGCTAGAATTAATCGTTTTAAAGAAATGGTGATAGAAACGGCAAGCTCTCAAAAACTTGATTTTTATGAAAAAGTGATATCAGACCTAGAAAAAAATAGTGAACTAAGCCTTAGTGAAATTGCTTCAACCTTAGCTTTTCTTGTGCAACGTGACCGACCTTTGCTGGTAACACCAAACCATATTCCAGATTCACGTTTAGGTAAATCATCAAAAAATGAGCGTAATAATAAACGTGAACGGCATTCAAATGGTAATAGTTCAAGAGATAGAGAAAGAACAGGAAAACGCAGAAAACCCAGAGGTGAAACTTTAGCAGGTATGGTCACCTATCGTCTGGATGTTGGAAAAAATCACGGTGCAGAGCCACGTCATATCGTAGGAGCAATTGCCAACGAAGCAGGCGTAGAGAGTCAATATATCCAAAATATTGATATATGCACTGACCATACAACAGTTGATTTACCCGAAGGAATGCCTAAAGAAATTGAAAAGCACCTTAAGGGAGTGCGTGTTATGGGGCAAAAGCTCCAACTTCGTCAATTTACGGGTGGAAAATCTGAGAACAAAAAATCTTTCAACAAGAAACCAGCTAAAAATAAATCATCCCAGAAGAAAAAACGTAGCTAGTGTCGAAGAACTAGGAGGCTGTCTGAGAATAGGAGTCGTAGCGAAATAACGTAACCCAACGATTCAGATTAAATAGAACTCAGACCTGAATCAGTGAGGTCACTACGGCACAGGACGCAAGCTATTGATTCATCACGGGTTTAAAAAATACCCGCTTAACCTATGGGTGAAGCTAAGATTTTTTAAATCCCGTGCTAAACCAATATCTTACGCCCTGCTATCCGCATTGACCTCACGGATTCAGGTCAGATTTAACTCACCACTAAAAATATTATGCCTGACAATTCTGAAACTCTAATTCCTGAACATGAGGAGTTATTAAAACTAATCAATTACAAAATGCCTTTTGGAAAATATAAAGGAACTTTGTTAATAGACCTACCTGAACCATATGTTATTTGGTTTGCTAATGAAGGTTTTCCAAAAGGAGAACTTGGAAGACTTCTAGGTGTTGTTCATACCATTAAAGTTAATGGCTTAGAGAGCCTCTTTAACCCACTACGTTAAAAACCACCCCATTTTATTTCTTATAACTAATATATATTCAACAGAAAAAGGCTACCGTTTATTCCACTGCAACTATATTAAGTTTAATCATTCCTATTTACTTACTTCTAATAATCTCGAATCAAGACAATAAAACTTTTTGCCAATGCTGTCGTTGTAAATAATATAGCAGATTCGATCATTGACTTTAAAATATCAAAAAGGAAGTACTCTCATGAAAATGACTCAACTATCGGTTTCAAGTGCCATACTTGCTGCTGTATTATCTGGTTGTAGCCAACAACAAGTAATTGGAGGATCACAGGTCAGTGCTGGCTCACAGCAATCAGGTGGATCACAGGTAGCTTCACAGCGTCAAAACGTAGCTAGCTCACAAATAAGCACCTCTCAACAACAGGTTGAAACTGCTAAACCTGCTGTTTATAAGCCAGCCACACCAAAAGCTAAACGTGTTTATCACAAAAAACCCAAACCTGTACACTCAGCTCGCCGTAGCGGATTACCAGCTGCACAACCAGGGCAGTGCTTTGCTAGAGTAAAATTACCTGCAACTTATAAGACTCAATCTCGCCGAGTTTTAATACAGAAAGCGACAGCCAAACGTGTTCTTGTACGTGCGCCTCAATATCGCTGGGTTAATAAAAAAGTACTGGTGCGTAAGCAAAGCTATAAAAGCCGTACAATTCCTGCACAGTATAAAACTGTTGTTAACCGCGTTATGGTAAAACCGGCCTATAACACTTGGAGAAAAGGTCACGGTGCGATTACCCGTATTGACAACATGACTGGTGAAATCATGTGTCGTGTAAAAATCCCTGCAGTTTACAAGACAGTAAAAAAACGTGTGCTTGTACGACCTGCTAAAACACTTAGAACATTAGTACCTGCTGTTTATAAAACTGTTAAACAAAAACAATTTGTATCACCTGCGCTTTACAAAACAGTTCGTACACCAGCTCGCTACAAAACTAAAAACTATCGTGTTAAAACAGGTGGTGCTCGCTATGTTTGGAGAGCCGTATTATGCAAAACTAATGCACCCAAACACTATGGGAAGAAACACTACGCAAAGAGAGTGAGTAAAAACCACAAAAAAACTTCCAAGAAATATCATAAGGTTGCTTCAAACCATACACGTCGAGTAGCACCTAAGCAGTATCATCAAGCACCTAAGCATTATCGCAAGGTAGCAGTCGTTAGAAAACCTGTTGTGCGTAATAATAATTATGCAACACAATATAAGCAGTCGGGTATCAACTATCAGGATTATCTAAGAGTCATGAATGCAGGCTCTAAAAATACTGCAAGTTCATATCAAACGCCCAAAAGAATTAATAGAAAAGTTAGTTATAGAAACACCGTTAATGTAAAAAAACACTCTACAGCTCGTAAAATCAAAGCTGATACACGCAGAGGAATTGTCTATGGCATCCAAAAAGCATTAAAAGCAAAAGGATTTGACCCAGGGTCAATGGATGGTAAAATGAACGCTGGAACTGCTGCTGCACTAAAAGCATTCCAAAGTTCTCGTGGATTACCTGTTGGTAGACTGAGTAAGGATACATTTAGAGCATTAGGGATGATACGCTAAGAGCTTGTCTGAGAGTAGAAAGTTATCGTAAACCTGAATCCATGAGGTTAATGCGGATATGAGGGATAAGGTATTGGTTTCACAGTGGAATTAAAAAATCTTAGCTTCACCCGTAGGTTAAGCTAAGATTCTTTTAAATCCCATGCTAAAACAATATCTTATCCCCTGCTATCCGCATTGGACTCACGGATTCAGGTATATGCTATCGGACAGCCTCCTAG
>JALSLM010000144.1 GCA_026988295.1 Thiotrichaceae bacterium | reverse complement strand
AAGATCAGCATCACTACCCGTTAAAATAATATCAACAGGGGTATCTTCATTAGTTTCAATGGTTTGCGAATCAGCAACAGGTGGGGTGTTTTTAGGTGGCTTACGCACTTTAACGTGAACAATAGCAGTATCAGTTAGCTTTTCCTCATCTGTCACTACTATTGCAAACAGTAAATCTGTTTCTTGATTTGGTGCTCTGATACTCGGTTTATCTGAAAAACGATCACTTAATGGCACAGCAAACTGTTTTTGTTGATCTATTCTAAACCAAGTGTAATTAATGAGGTTTCCACTATTATTATCATGACTTGTATTATCATGACTTGCACTAGCATCTAAAAATATGGTCTCACCTGGCTTTGCAAACACCTCTTTGGAAGCGATGGCAACAGGTCGTGATGCTAAAGGAATAATTGCAGGCAATGATCTATCACGATATTGAAAGCTATCTGCATATTTTGCGTATTGATCTAAATGAGACTTTGGATTGTCTCGAATCATTGCTTGCATACGTGAAAACCAGGCATCACCCTTGTCTGTTAACTTTCCATTTATTGAGAAATCATGACTAATATCATTTATGATTAATTGTTCATTAATTGAATATTTATGTGCCACATCCGTTAATGCCCCAGAAAGCAAAAGTAGCAGTGCGTTATCGGCTGGAAATTTTTCTGGATGATTGATATTTAACTCATGAATATTTTTTATTCCAAAAAGAGTGGTTAATTCCTTTTCAGATTGCTTCATTGCTACTGTTGAAGACTTACCGTTATTAACTAGCACGCTGGCTCTTTTCTCTGCCCAAACAGTTAATAAATTGCTAGAGCCTAATTTTGAATCTACTCCACCCGAGCTTCCACCTCCGCATGAGTACAGGGAAATCACGATGAAACTAAACAGTACCATCCTCAATAGATTTAAATATCTACTCGCTATTTCCACAAAAAACCCTCAAAAAAGTTAGCTTATACTGGCATAGTATCATTACTTTTTATAAAGTCATCTAATCATTACAAGTTTTAAAAAGTGTGGATACTACCCATTTGGGTGAGTGAATATTATTTAGACATGATGCAATAATAAACCCGTATAAACCCATCCCCCCCCCTTTTTTTACATATTTTTACATATTCTTACAATTAACAACTCAAGACTAAATAACTAGGAGGCTAAGCTGTTTCGACGACATACACAATCACTAATACCAATGATTTCTTCGATCTTACTTACTCTATTAGCAAGCCTTTTATTCCTTAATAAAAGTCAAACTAGTATTGAAATTATTCAAAGAGTTGAAGCTATTTCCTATGATATTAGATTAAAACTTAGTACCCCTATTAAAATCACAGAAATGCCTCCAATTATTATTATTGATATTGATGAAGCAAGCCTGAGACAAGATGGTAGATGGCCATGGAGTCGAAAAAAACTAGCACAACTGATAGAAAAACTAGCACTGAATGATACTGCTCTTATTATGCTTGATGTGGTTCAATCAGAAAATGAAATAAACCCTATCTTAAAAATTAAAAATGCTTTATCAAAAATCAATAAAGCAGTTCCCACATGGTTTAATCAGATTGAACAAGAACTGGATGCAGATGCTTATTTCGCAAAAACAATCAAAGATAAAGAATTAGTCCTTGGTTTTCCTTTTCACTCAAAACTAACAACACAAACTGGAAAACTGCATCAAAGTAGCATAGAAAGTGACACAAACAATATTGATATTTTAGCCACAATCAATATGCAAGGTTATACTACTAATCTTGAAAAGTTTTCTATTAATTCAGCAGGTAGCGGATTTATCAATATCACATCCGACTCCGATGGAGTCGTGCGTCATGCACCTGTCGTTTTGCGCTTTAATAATGCAGTTTACCCCTCCCTCGCCCTTGAGACAGCAAGACTCTACCTGTTAGAAGATAAAATCAAACTTCATACTGCTTCGATTGGTAATATAAGAACAGTTACACATCTATCCTTAGGAAAACTGATAATACCCACTGATGCCGAAGGGAGGATTTTAATCCCCTATTTAGGCAAACAAAATCACTTCCCATATATATCAGCGAGTCAGCTACTGCACTCAAATAAACCTTTTCCAGAACTCGAAAATGCCATTGCAATTATTGGTACCTCTGCAATTGCACTGGCCGACCTGCGCTCTACACCTGTACAGTCTGATTTTCCAGGTGTAGAAATTCAAGCAAATATTCTCAATGCCATTCTTCATCCTGAATCTATTGCATACAACCCTGACTGGACTGATGGCGCGACAATCGTATCATTAGTCTTTCTATGTCTTGTGATGATATTAATCTATCCACTATTAGAACCAGTTAGTCTAGTAATTTCAGGGTCTTCTTTATTACTTCTAATGTTTAGCTTCAACTATTGGCTATGGGCTAATCTACATATTAATCTACCCATAATAATATCTTTGTTATTAATCATGAGTGTATCCGGCATTTATGTCATTTATCATCTATTAAAAGAAAATAAAGATCGTCGCCGAATACATGATATGTTTGGGCAATATGTTCCCCTTGAACATATCGACAAACTCATTGACAACCCCAAAGAAATATCAACAGATGGTGAAAAAAGAGAAATGACCGTACTTTTTTCAGATATAAGAGACTTCACTTCACTTTCTGAGCCACTCTCAACAAGAGAACTTAAATCTTTTTTAAATCAATACTTAACACCAATAACAAAAATAATTTTTGACAATAAAGGTACAATTGATAAATACGTGGGTGATACAGTCATGGCATTCTGGGGCGCACCCTTGCGCAACCCTCAACATGCTAAGCAAGCAGTGATCGCAGCACTAGAAATACAATATAAAATTACCAAAATGCAAAAAGACTTTAAGCGCATTGGGCTCAATCAAGTAGCCGCAGGTATTGGAATTCATACAGGTGAGATGAACGTAGGCGATATGGGATCGGATTATCGTCGTGCATATACAGTTTTAGGTGATGCAGTTAATTTAGGCTCACGCCTCGAAAGCTTAACGAAATATTATGGAGTAAAAATTCTAGTCAGTGAGAATACCAAAGAACAGTGCCCTGAGATTATCTTTCGCTATATTGATTTTGTGCGAGTAAAAGGCAAGCAAGATGCAATAAAAATTTATGAAGCTATGTTTTTGAAAAGTGAAATAACAGAGTTACAGCAAAAACAATTAGAGTTGCATGAGCTGTCATTCAAATACTATTTATCAGGCGATTGGACAGAAGCCTCCAGACTATTCAAAAAATTATTAGATAAAAACAAGCAAACTATTTACCAGCTATACCTTGATAGAATAGATTATTTTTCAGGTATACCACCCAAGGATTGGGATTCAATTTATACACATACCTCAAAATGACAATATACACAAATAAGCAGTAAGAAAGCCTATATAGATTATTCTGGCTATTTAATATATAATTCTGGCTATAATACCCCATAATATGGAGATATTTTTATGACAGAAGCAAGCATTTCACATTTAAAAAATCATTTACCTGAGTATGTTCATAGTGTTGAGCAAGGGGAAGACATCCAAATAACGCGACATGGAAAACCCGTTGCTGTAATCATTTCACTCGAACGTTATAATCGTGCTTTAGGTAGCAAGAAGGGGATTTTTAGTAGCTATTTAAATTGGCGCAAACAGTACCCTGATGCAGAGGGTTTCAGTGATAAAGAATTAGACGATATGCGAAATAAAGCACCACACGAATCCGTCAACTTTGATTGGGACTAGAAAAATGAAATATCTGCTAGATACCAATATCATTTCAGAGCCCATGAAGAAAAAGCCAAATACCAAAATGATGAATAATTTAGCTCTTAAAAGCATTCACTCATGCACATCAGCAACAGTCTGGCACGAATTATGGCATGGTGTTCATTTGCTACAAAATAGCAAAAGAAAAGATCAAATAGCATCATACTTAAATTTATTATCAGATGATGGTTTAAATATTCTTCTCTTTTGCCAAAAATCTGCTGAATGGCTTGCCAATGAAAGAGTTCACTTAAAAGAAAAAGGCTTAACACCGAGTAAATATGATAGTGAAATAGCAGCAGTTGCCTATGTTAATCAACTCATTATTATCACGCATAATGTCGATGATTTTAAAATATTTGATGGCTTGCATGTACAAGATTGGTTTGGAGAGTGAAGAAAGAAGCATACTGAACTCAATAAGAAAGAAAGAAATAAATAAAATCAAACAGCTTTATCCCTAAAAGTTTTCCTTGCAGAATTACCACTGCTCAACTATAACTCTATATTGCAGAGATTTTTCATCTCTGTTTTTTACCTGAATCCGTGAGGTCACTACGGCACAGGACGTAAGCTATTGATTCATCATGGGTTTAAAAAACACCCGCTTAACCTACGGGTGAAGCTAAGATTTAGTGAGCTTCCCATCTGCGCTAGCAGATGGTGAACTCAATTATGCAGGGCTTTTTAAATCCCATGCTAAACCAATATCTTACACCCTGTTATCCGCATTGATCTCACGGATTCAGGCTTTAATAAATATTCTGAATCTATGAGCCAATGTAGGTAACAGCGGCTAAATAATAAATCAATAGCTTATTAACTGTGCCGCAATAGGCCTCACAAATTCAGAAATATCAATCACTAAAGGAATTCAATAATATGAAAAAACACATTACTACAGCACTGGCTACAGCAGGTTTATTACTTGGAGCAACACTTTCAAGCTCTGCGATAGCAGTAGAAAAGACTTATGTATCTATTGGTACAGGTGGCGTGACTGGCGTTTATTATCCAACGGGTGGAGCGATTTGTCGCTTGGTTAATAAGAACCGTAAAAAAACAGGTATTCGCTGTTCAGTTGAATCAACAGGTGGTTCTGTTTTTAATATTAATGCAATTCGTCAAGGTGAATTGGAAATGGGCGTTGCTCAATCTGATTGGCAATATCACGCCTATAATGGCACATCTAAATTTGAAAAAGCGGGTCCTTTTAAAGACCTTCGTGCTGTTTTCTCTGTTCATGCAGAACCTGCTACATTAGTAGTACGTGCTGATTCAGGCATCAAAAACTTC
Organism: Thiotrichaceae bacterium; assembly: GCA_026988295.1. Taxonomy (GTDB): domain Bacteria; phylum Pseudomonadota; class Gammaproteobacteria; order Thiotrichales; family Thiotrichaceae; genus Cocleimonas. The sequence continues at coordinate 6,941 of JALSLM010000144.1, read as the reverse complement.
CCTGACCTTAAAGGCAAGCGTGTGAATGTCGGTCAACCTGGCTCTGGAACTGTGGCAACTTTTGGTGTTATTGAAAAAGCCTTCGGTATGTCTCGTAAAGATTATAAATTAGCCTCTGAGCTAAAAGCCTCAGAAATGGGTCAAGCACTTTGTGATAACAAAATTGATGCTTACATTATGGTTGTTGGACACCCTGCTGGAGCAATCAAAGAAACTACAACTACCTGTGATGCTAAAATTGCAGATATTCATGGCCCTGAGATTGATAAACTTATCAAGGAAAATGCGTTCTACCGTTATGCTTCAATACCTGCTGGCATGTATAAGGGCAACCCTGAAGCAGCCAAGACTATGGGCGTTGGTGCAACTTTCGTAAGTTCAGCGAAAGTACCTGAAAAAGTAATCTATGAAGTAGTTAAAGCTGTCTTTGAAAACTTTGATGATTTCAAAAAGCTACACCCTGCTTTCAAAAACTTAAAGAAAACAGAAATGGTTAAAGCTTCATTGTCTGCTCCACTACACGCTGGTGCATTAAAGTATTACAAAGAAGCTGGTTTAATTAAGTAAAACCTGATTAAGTCGATTAGAATTTAGCGCAGAAAAATCTGTCGCTATTTTTCACGAAGATCGACGTAATAGTTATTCTATTGCGTCGATCTTCGTGGAAAATATCGGCAGATTTAACAAGCTAAAAATAATTGGACTTGATCAGGGTTTCCTTAAGTAAATAGCAAGTCAAGTCCTCATGGACTTTTAAAATTCAGGCATTATCTATCACCATAATGCCTGAATCCTTAACCCCGTTTTTACGTAATATCCTGTTATCCGCATTGGGCTTATGGATTCAGATTCAAATAAAGCTAAATACCCATCCCCCCCCTTTTTTACACTTTTTATTTATCCGTGTGTTTATATTGAGACATCAATAACCACATCAACACGACGCATGAAGGCACTATGAATACATGAACACATGAATACACCGATAAAATAAAAAGCTGAAGAATGTAGTCGCTATAACTATTGTTTAGACGGCTATTGCTACAAAATACTGTTGTTACAAAGGAGAAGAAATGGCAGAGACTAAAACCGAAGATTTCGAAATAGATGAATCGAAACTCGAAGAGATGATTGCTGAATCAGACACTGGTGCACGAAACCCTAAGGGTAGCGTCGGTACAATGATGTTCTGGGTGGCTTTTTCATGGGCTATTTTTCAGCTCTGGATCGCTTCTCCCTTTATGTATCTTATGTCTGATTATATCCCTGTACTCAATAATACAGCAACGCGTTCGATACATTTGGCTTTTGCCATGTTCTTAGGCTTTCTTGCCTATCCTGCCTTTAAATCATCACCGCGAGATCACATCCCAAAACTCGACTGGGTGCTTGGGTTTATCAGCATAATCGTTACTCTATACCTATGGAAGTTTGCCCAAGATCTGGCAGATCGTGCGGGACTCCCTACTACCCTTGATTTAGTTATCTCTGGTATTGGTGTTGCATTAGTCCTAGAAGCGGCAAGACGTGCCTTAGGCCCACCCTTAATGATTATTGCGATGGTATTTCTTGCCTATATTTTCTTTGGTCATTTAGCCCCAGATGTAATGGCATGGAAAGGCGCATCATTCTCACGCGCCATGAGCCATTTATGGATTACTCAAGAAGGTGTTTTTGGTGTCGCACTAGGCGTATCTACTGGCATGGTTTTCCTATTTGTTTTATTCGGTTCTTTATTAGAAAAAGCAGGTGCAGGAAACTACTTTATCTGGGTTGCCTTCACTTTAATGGGGCATTTAAGAGGTGGACCTGCTAAAGCGGCCGTGGTTTCATCCGCATTAACGGGGCTGGTCTCAGGCTCATCTATTGCAAATGTAGTTACCACGGGAACATTCACCATCCCACTGATGAAACGTGTTGGCTTTTCTGCTGAAAAAGCAGGCGCGGTTGAAGTAGCCTCATCTACCAATGGACAATTGACCCCACCAGTAATGGGTGCGGCAGCCTTTTTAATGATTGAGTTTGTCAGTATTTCTTATATTGAAGTCATCAAACATGCCTTTTTACCTGCGGTTATCGCCTATATTGCATTAGTTTACATCGTGCATCTTGAAGCCTGTAAAGCTGGTCTTGAGGGGCTTCCTAGAAAAGTTAAAAAGACATTTATACAGAGTGTATTCACATTTATGACCGTGGTTATCAGTATTATGCTACTGTCTATGGGTATGCATTATGGCTTTGGTTGGCTTAAAGATGTTGCAGGTGATTGGACACCTTGGATTTCAGGTGGCTTGTTCATTATCTCCTACTTCTTTTTACTTAAACTGGCAGTAAAATTTCCTGATTTAGGTCGTAGTGATCAAATTGATGAGCTGCCCGAAGCCGGCCCCATTGTAAAATCTGGCTTATATTTCTTACTACCTGTGATTGTTTTAATTTGGCTACTAACGGTTGAACGACTCTCCCCTGCACTTGCCGCATTTTGGGCATCATTAGCCATGATTTTTGTTTTACTAACACATAAATTCTTAAAAGGCGTTATGCGAGGAGAAAACAACACGGCACGCTATTGGGCAGATGGCTGGAATGACTTTAAAGAAGGCATGGTTGCAGGCTCTCGTAATATGATCGGTATTGGCATCGCAACAGCAGCGGCAGGTTTAATTATTGGTGCGGTGACCTTAACAGGTGTGGGCTTAATCTTAGCCGAAGTGGTTGAATATATCTCAGGTGGCAGCCTGATTGTGATGCTACTATTAACCGCTGGCATTAGCTTATTACTCGGCATGGGGCTACCAACAACGGCTAACTATATTGTTGTTTCATCCCTAATGGCTCCAGTGATTGTGACTTTAGGTGCTCAATCTGGCTTAATCGTGCCATTAATTGCGGTTCATCTCTTTGTTTTCTACTTTGGTATTCTGGCGGATGATACGCCGCCCGTGGGCTTAGCCGCCTATGCGGCAGCGGCAATATCAGGGGGTGATCCTATCAAGACAGGCATCCAAGGGTTTATGTATGATATTCGCACAGGCATTCTTCCCTTTATGTTTATCTTTAATACAGAACTATTAATGATTGGTATTAAAGGACCTTTCCATCTGTTATTAGTAATTGTCTCAGCAACTGCCGCCATGATGCTGTTTGCCGCAGCGACACAGGGCTGGTTTTTAACCAAAAATAAAATCTGGGAAACAGGCATCTTATTGGCAATAGTTTTCATCTTATTTAGACCTGGCTTTTTTATGGATATGGTTTATCCACCCCTTCAAGAAGTCCCTGCAACAAAAATTTATGAAGTGGCAGGAAAGCTCCCCGTGAATGCACAGATTCGTGTGCAGGTCAAAGGTGAAACCATTGAAGGTGCCGCTGTTGATAAGGTCGTTATGTTACCCGTTGGTGCTGCTGGCACAGGTAAAGAGCGTTTAAAAAATGCCGCAGGCCTTGAACTTAAAGAGGAAAATGGCAAGCTAGTGGTTGATAATGTGGTCTTTGGTGGCGTTGCTGAAAAACAAAAAATTGATTTTGATTGGGAAATTGCCAGTGTGCAAATCGCCAATGATCGCCCCTCAAAACAATGGTTTTATTTGCTTGCTTTAGCCTTATTAGTATTAGTCTGGAAGCTGCAAAAAGCACGAATACACAAACAAGAGAGCATTCAAATAGCACAATCCTGATATCCACATTGGACTCACGGATTCAGGATAAAACCAATGAGATTTAATCATGTTTAATAAAATACTAGTTCCTGTTGATCTATCAACCGAAGCAACCACCGAAAAACTGTGTAAAACAGCCAATGATTTAGCAGGAAAATATCAAAGTGAAATCATTCTATTAACCATCATTCCTGATTATGGAATGCCACTGGTTGCCAGCTTCTTCCCTGAAGATGCTCAAAACAAACTAAAACTTGAAATGAAAGGCAAACTTGAAGGGCTTGCTAAAGCCTATTTTAATGATGCCTCAGTGACAATAAAATTAAAACAGGGAAAACGCCGACAAGCCATTCTTCAAGCCATTGAAAGCATACAACCTGATCTTGTTATCATGGGCTGTCGGCGTAAAAAATCACGTAGTAACCAACGCTTATTAGGCGCAACGGGAACAGTCGTCAGTGATCGTGCAGGCTGTTCTGTAATGATTGTGCGTTAATTGACTAAGGAAATCCTAATTAAGTCGATTAGAATTTAGCGCAGAAAAATCTGTCGCTATTTTTCATGAAGCTAAAAATAATTGGACTGGATCAGGGTTTCCCTAATGAATCCATCAATATTCATTTGATGGGTTCAGCGAGCCACAGAGCTTTTAAAAAACTTGTCTGCGTTATAAAAAATGCAAAAAAGGCGGGGGGATGGGTATGTACAGTATCTACAAATTGACCGCCATAATGTATTTAAACAAGCCTCCAATAGAAACTACAATTAATGCTGCTCCTAAAAAACGGTGAAATGTAGTGCTGTCTGTTTTCACTAGATAATCATGTGCTTTTAAACCAGCAAAATGACCTATTGCCACTAAGGGTAATAATGCCAAACTAAATTGCCACTGCAATTCGACATCATAAATAATAAAGGCACTCATTTTAAGACTGACTAGTACAATCCAAAGAACAAAGAGTGTTTCGCGTAGTTGTATTCTACTTACATATTTTGAGACGACTGCGACTATTAAAGGTGCGCCTATTAAAGATGTCCCACTAACATAGCCACCAAGCACGAGCAAGAAGAAATCAACAGCTTTTGACTGGCTTTTTATTTGATAGTTAGTTAACCAAGTAAAACCATAAAATAAGGTTATACAAAAGACGGCAATAACTAACCACTGTGTAGGAAAGTTAAATAAACCAACCAGGCCTGCTATTTTAGGGATGATAATAATCGCCATTACTTTTATAACAACTGACCAGTTAATATTATGTCTTCGACTGGAAAGTGTTAAAAAAGTAAAAAATAATAGATGTGTACCAATAATGGGTAGATAGACCAAGGGTTTATCATCAACCAGAAGCAATAAGGGCAAGCCTAATGCTGCGCCACCAAAACCAATACCTGTCCTGACAAAGCCTGTCCAAATAAATATTAGACCAATGGTGATAAACTGAGGCGTGGTAAATAAATCTAGGAATCCCATGCTAAGGACTCAGAATTAAACAAGCTACAGATTTTATCTTGCCTTGAGTAGCTTGAATTGCTCTGTATCTATTAACATAGGTCTGATAAAGAAATTGAGCATTATTATTATCATAATACCCATCCCCCCCTTTTTTTATACTTTTTTGTAGCCAGATAATACACGGTATAACACGAAAAGAGGCTATTGCTCTTATTCTGTGTAGCCTGTGTGCTCTGTGATTTAATGTATACCCATCCCCCCCCTTTTTTACATATTTTATGAGTTCTAAAAAAAGAATTATCATTGGTTCGCCTGTGGCAATCCTTCTTTCATACCTTGCATAAAGGCATCTTTAAATTCTGGATTATTTGTAAACAGGTAGAAAGCACCAGCAATAAAGACAATTGAAACGACTAACATAATATAACTTAATATGAGTCCTGCTAGTGCCATCCCCTTGCCTTCATAGCGATCAGGCATTTTCTTTGCTCTCGAACGTGCTATATGACCTGTGATAATTCCTGGGATTGCGGTTAGAAAATAAAATAATATTGATAATAGCCCTAAGACCAAAGATGTTATTGCTAAGGTATTGCTTTTGTAAATAGGTGCTGTTGTCTGGCTCTGTGCCTCTTCTGAAGATGTATATGGAGTAGATGGGCTTACACCATAGGGATTTGGGGTCAATTTTTCATTCATTATTAAAATACTCTAGTGTTAGGAGGCTTTCTGAGAATAGAGAGCCGTTAAGTAAAAAAAATCTTTATGATGAATTACTTATGTGGAAAATGGTAGTACGATCTGTCGGATTATGCTACCGCTAATCCGACCAAAATACAGGTTTGAGCTGCTACCTAAAAAATATCGAAGCCATGCAACGAGCTATATAATGAGCTATGCAACAAGCTATGCAACAACAATCGGTATTTCTTTAAGATGTGTTTCAATTTTTGCAGCTGAATCAAGGTAAGATTGAATCTCATTAAAGTTAAGGTAACGATAAACATCTGCTGCCATTGTATCCAATTCGCTCGTATAAGAAAGATACTCTTCTAGTGTTGGTAAATGCCCTAATAATGCAGCAACAGATGCCAATTCAGCTGATCCTAAATAGACATTTGCACCATCACCTAAACGATTAGGAAAATTTCGGGTTGAGGTTGAAACTACAGTTGAACCTGCTGCTACTCGCGCCTGATTTCCCATACACAGTGAACAACCTGGCATTTCAGTTCGCGCACCTGCACGACCAAAAATATTGTAGTAGCCCTCTTCCATTAGTTGATGCTCATCCATCTTAGTTGGTGGTACTATCCACATGCGTGTTGGTACAGTTGTGCCTGCTTTATCAAGTAGTTTGCCTGCCGCACGAAAGTGACCGATATTGGTCATACAAGAACCAATAAATACCTCATCAACTTTTGCACCTGCAACTTCTGAAAGTGGCTTCACATCATCAGGATCATTAGGACAAGCTAATAATGGTTCTGTGATTTCATCCATATTAATTTCAATCACCTGTGCATATTCTGCGTCACTATCTGCTTCCAATAAGACAGGGTTGTCTATCCAGTCTTGCATGGCTTGAATGCGCCTTGCAATGGTGCGCTCATCACCATAACCTTCTGAAATCATCCATTTCAACATGGTGATATTTGAGGTCAGGTATTCAATAATGGGTTCTTTATTCAGTTTGATTGTACAGGCAGCGGCAGAACGCTCGGCAGCTGAATCTGAGAGTTCAAATGCCTGTTCTACTTTTAGATCTGGCAAGCCTTCAATTTCAATCACTGTTCCTGAATAAACATTGACTTTTCCTTCTTTCT
>JALSLM010000143.1 GCA_026988295.1 Thiotrichaceae bacterium | reverse complement strand
TCAGCGATTTAGCGTTTGACCTGACGTAGGAGCCGTATGCGTTAGTAGCGCACGTACGGATCTGTACCGGAGGGCTGTGTTAGTTGTAATGACTATGTAAAACAGTGCTTTACGGTGATTAATTTTAATGTGTAGCTACTTTATCTTTCTTCGTTGTTTTTACTAAAAAGTGTAAAAAAAGGGGGGGATGGGTATTTAACCTTTTTATTCGTGCTAATTTGAGTTTTTAGAGCCAATGAATTTGCCAAATTAGGAGCAGACATCACCTTCCTTGAAGCCCCCGAATCAATTCAAGAAATGAAAGAATATTGCAAGCAAGTTCCTGGTTATAAAATGGCAAATATGATTGAACACGGCAAAACTCCCGTTTTGCCAGCAGAGCAACTAGAAGAAATAGGCTATAAAATAGCAGTCTTTCCACTAAGCCTAATTAATGCATCAATCCTTGCGATGAGAGAATCTCTAGCAATGATAAAACAAGGCAAAGAACCCACTAATGTACTAGATTTTGAAGGCTTAAAAAGTGCAGTGGGCTTCCCTGAATATTATAATGAGTTTGATCGTTATCAATAACAATAACATAAATAGCGGTATAGCTTTCATCCGCTATATAAACACCTCAAACAATTGCCGTTACTTCCTCCACTGCTTCTGACCAGCGACGGGTATCTAGTAATGCTGAGCGATTCATAAATGTTTTTCCTATCATTTTATTGAGTCGCTCTACTGATTTTGCAGTGTGATTTATTTTGGCTTGATCAATAACTTGTATCGCACCATCACGGTTATTACACACCAAAATCATGTCACAACCTGCTTCCATTGCGGCCTCGGCTCGTTCAGGGTAACCACCCATGACAGATGCTCCTTGCATAGTGAGATCATCACTAAAAATAACACCGTCAAATTTTAATTGCTTTCGCAGAATATCTTGCAACCAGTAGGATGAAAATCCAGCGGGTTTACTATCCAGCTCGCTATATATGATATGTGCAGGCATAACAGCATCTAAACCCGCCTCGATAAGACGTTTAAAAGGGATAATATCGCTCGCCCAGATTTCTTCTTGGCTGCGTCTATCCACGGGAATATCATGATGAGAATCTTCTGTGACAGCACCATGACCAGGAAAGTGTTTGCCTGTTGAAGCCATTCCAGCTTCACGCATACCTTTTATATATTCATTAGCAAGTAATGAAATTGTCTCAGGGTTTTGATTAAATGAACGATCACCAATAACTTCACTCACACCATAATCAATATCAAGCACTGGAGCGAAGCTAAAATCAATTCCCATTGCCCTAACTTCTGCGGCCATGAGCCAACCATGATGGTAGGACTTTTGCTGGGCATTTTCGTACTGACTTATTTTTGCTATAGCAGGTAACTGTGTAAACTCAGGTATAAAGCGCTGCACCCTACCCCCTTCATGATCAACTGAGATTAATAATGATTTTTTTGTCGATGCCCTGATAGCATCAATCAATACCGATAACTGCTCGGTTGATTCATAATTTCTGCTAAAAAGAATCACGCCACCTGTTAAAGGATGCTGTAAAAGCTCATTTTCTTCTTTTGATAATTCAATCCCATCAAGATCAAGCATTAATGGTGCAATACTCATAATCTGTATTCCTGTTTAGTTATTTAGCTCTGGAGCAATAATAAGTTGATAATCTAATGAAAGTATATCTGAATCCATGAGGCTAATGTAAAATATGATTAATAACTTACAAGACAATGATATAACGAGCATGTTTACCCATCCCCCCCTGTTTTTACATATTTTTGTACAGAGGTAAAAACATGTAAAAACAGGGGGGCTAAACCAATCTCTTATCCCCTGTTATCCGTATTGGACTCACGGACTCAGGTTCAAGGTATTGATTCCTTTGATGTAAACTAAACTTTAAGTCTTCCTCCAACCTTTATTACTGTTGTTTTAAGATTGTTAATTCGCATAATATGCTTAATTGTCACATTATATTTTTTTGCTATTTTATATAAGCTATCTCCACTTCGAATATAGTGATACCTGATTTGAGGCTTAAGTTTTATAACTCTTGTGCTTATCACTCTATTTTTATTTCGTTTGATAGTTCGTACCTTACGAGCATTTCTAGCACGTTTTTTATTAAAAGACTTTATCCACCGCTTATTTTGAGTTCGTAAAACTCTAACCTTTTGAGGAGGTGCATAGTGGGTATGTTTATTCACATGCATTATGGGTGTTGTTGATAAATAAACTTTTGTTACGCCATCAGCTAATGCATTAGCTGAAAAAATGGAAATGGCTAAAGAAACTAGACTTACTGCATAGATTGACTTTTTCATGATTACTACCCCTTGGTTGTTTACTAAAATGATTTTGTTCAGGCAAATAATCTATTAAGTACTTAAAAAATATCATCCCCTATTTAGGGGAGTTGAATATTCTCCCCTACCCCTTAATTACGGGATACAACTATTTTTCGATAAACGGCATTATTTCCACCAGATGGCAAACAAACACAACAAGCCATCGACTTAATAAGAAATATTAAACCGATATTAATGATAAACAGAAGGAGATGTATTATGAAATTTTTAACTACTATTACAGCAGCAGCGGTATTAACTTTAGGCATGGTTTCAGCCGTTCAAGCAACACCAGCCGTTTACTTTAAAAATCCAGTTAACTGGGCAGGAACAGGTTGTAGCGCAGGCAGTGTTTCTGTTTCTGGCGCAAATACTGCAACTTTAAGTGTCTTATTTGACTCGTATGATGCTGGTAAAGACTCACTTAGCGGACTAAGACGCTCAGCCTGTTCATTTTCAGTGCCTATTAAAGTACCTCGTGGCTTTCAAGTTTCTCACTTAACCGCAGATTGGGAAGGTTATGTTGAAGGCAAAGGTCAATTAAGCCGTAAATATTTCCTTGCTGGAAGACCATATACCTCATGGAAAAGAAACACTTACCGCAAACCAGCAGGCGGAAACTTTACTAAACGAGATAATATTCATCATGCCTCATTTGCTACAGGTTGTAATGGCGGAATATATAATTTACGCATAAACAGCCAGATCAGAGCAATGGGTAGAAATAGTTATGCCGCAGTTGATTCTGCTGACTTACATAATCGAGTAAGATTCTTACTTCGTTTTAGACCTTGTCGCTAAGGTTTATTTTTAAGAAAATAATAAGCAAGTTCAATCCCACATAGTGACTATGTGGGATTTTCTTATGCACAAGATTAATCTTTCTCTTCAATCCAGTTCATCTGAATAGACTCTAGAATTTTCTCATTAGATTTCTCGGGTTCATCATCAAAGCCATCTAACTTACATACCCAATCATGCAGATCAGTAAAACGCACATAGCGCGGATCTACATCAGGATAAGTTTCATCAAGTTCTATTGCGATATCGAGTGTATCTGTCCATTTTAATTGCATTTAATTTTCCTCTTATGCAAGCAAGCTCTCCCAAGTTTGAGAGCTATTAAAAACTTCGTGGGTCTTTGCCATTCCTCTACGGCTTTCGCGTAACAAAAATGCAAAAAAAGGGGGGGATGGGTATTATATCATTCTTATGCCGTCCCTAAGAGCACTCTAAAAACAGTGATTTAATGGTTCTCAGAAACCATATTAATGGTGTATTTTGGTATTTCTATCACTAAATCTTCATCACTTACTTTGGCCTGACAGCTTAGACGTGAATCTGGGTCTACACCCCAAGCTTTATCTAAGTAGTCTTCTTCAAGGTCAGAGGCTTCTTCAAGAGAATCAAAGCCCTCTCGCACATAGACATGACAGGTTGTGCAAGCTAGTGATTTTTCACAGGCATGTTCTATTTCAATATCATTGGCTAGTGCTGCATCACACAGCGTTATACCTGGCTCTACTTCAAATGCAGCTCCATCTGGGCAAAGTTCTTCGTGGGGTAATATGATTATTTGAGGCATTTTTATATTTCATCCTTATTTTTATCAGAAAAGTCTGATACTTTGTGACCAGCCATTGCGGTTTTGACATTATCATCCATACGCCGAGCCACATAAAATTCTGCTGTTTTTTCTAGGCTTTGAATTGCTGCTTTGAGAATTTCAGCATCATCAGTATTTTCTTTGATTTGCTGTAGTTCTGCTCGCGCATCTAATAAAGTTTTTATTTCATCTTCGCTCAGCATGGTTTTTGCGTCTGCAGCCATAGCCGAATCTAATGCTTCTAAAGTACGATCCGCTTCAACTTTTTGTTCTCGAAATTTTCTGGCTTGCATATCAGCTTGTGCATTTTCCATTGAATCACGAATCATAGTTTCTATTTCGGTATCGGTAAGCCCATAGGATGGCTTAACTTCTATCCCCGCTTTAGAACCTGTTGTTTCTTCTTCAGCATCAACCGTTAGCAACCCATCTGCATCAACTTTAAATGTCACTTTGATTCGAGCCGCACCCGCAACCATCGGTGGAATACCTTTGAGGGAAAATTTCGCCAATGAGCGATTTTCTTCGACTGTTTCGCGCTCTCCCTGTAAAACATGAACACTCATTGCAGTTTGATCATCTTTAAAGGTGGTAAACTCTTGTGCGCGTGTAATTGGAATGGTGGTATTACGCGCTATGATTTTTTCAACTAGCCCCCCATAGGTTTCTAACCCTAATGATAGCGGGATTACATCCAATAAAAGCATTTCTTCATCGGGTTTGTTGCCTGCAAGAACATCAGCTTGCAACGCAGCACCAATGGCGACGACTTTATCAGGGTCAATATCAACTAATGGTGGCTTGCCAAAAAACTCACCCACTTTTTCACGTACCACAGGTACGCGAGTCGATCCACCTACCATAACCACATCATGTACTTGATCTTTATTTAGATTCGCATCACGCAATGCGCGACGGCAGGCTAGTAGCGTCTTTTTAACAAGCGGTGCTATCATTTCATCAAAATCAGTACGATTTAATACGCCTTGCCAGCCACCTAAGCTTACATCTGTTTGATTAGCCTTAGTGAGAGCTTCTTTTGCACGCCGTGCTTCAACCATTGCCTGATGAAAAGCACTAGAGTCATTGGTTTGCAAGCCTGATTGCTCTAGCATCCATTCGGCAATTTTGTGGTCAAAATCATCACCACCCAGCGCAGAATCTCCACCTGTTGCCAATACTTCAAAGACACCTTTATTTAATTTTAAGATGGAAATATCAAATGTACCACCACCTAAGTCATATACCGCTATAATACGTTCTGACAGGCTTTCATTCTGATCAAGCCCATAGGCTACAGCGGCAGCTGTTGGCTCATTAAGTAAACGAAAAACATTGAGATCAGCTAGTCGTGCAGCATCTTTAGTGGCTTGCCGTTGTGCATCATCAAAATAAGCGGGGACAGTGATGACCACGCCTTTTAATTCATCACCAAGCGTGTTTTCTGCACGTTGTTTGAGTGCTTTTAGAATTTCTGCCGAGACTTCTATTGCTGTTATATTGCCGGCAATAGTCTGTATTTGTGGCACATTTGAATCGGATGCAACAAACTCATAAGGAAGTTTTCCATCGAGTGTTTTAATATCAGCAATACCGCGACCTAACAGACGTTTAGCTGATGAAATCGTATTTTGAATATCGTCCAGCTGGGCTGCTTTTGCAGCTTTACCGACGATTACCTGCGCATCTTTTTGATATTGTACGACTGAAGGCAATAGTGCATCGCCCTGCCCGTCTTTAAGCGTTTCTGCTTTGCCACTGCGCACTGTTGCTATAAGTGAATTAGTTGTCCCTAAATCAATACCTGCTGCGAGTCGGTGCTCGTGAGGTGCTGTTGACATGCCGGGTTCTGAAATTTGTAATAGTGCCATTTTTTATCCTAAATCAAAATAACTCGTCTTCTAATTCTTCAGTTATTCTTCTGGATTCTTCACAGAGACGCTCAAAGAATTTCATTTTTAAAACAGCATCCTTTGCACAGGTAAGTTTGCCCTCTTCCATTTTTTCAATAAAATCATCTTTTAAGGCATCTGCTTCGCCACTAATCTCCTGCGCAATATCATCTATTCTTGCCAAAGGGTCTGTAGCGTTTTTTACATCTTCAAGTGCTTCACGAATCTCCATTTGATGCATAAGGAATGCCCCATCGTGAGTGGTGTCAATCTCATCATCAAAATCAATTCCCTTTAAGGTTAGCAAATAACGTGCGCGCAAACGAGATGAAAGTAGTGTTTCGTGGGCTTCGTTGATAAAACCTGTTGTTTGCAATGCAACACGACGTTCTTGATCGTTAGCATTGATAAATTTATCAGGATGATATTTTGCCTGTAATGCTCTAAAAGATGCTGAAAGCTGAGAATCATCTATTTCAAATTGTTCAGCTAAGTCAAATAATTCAAAATAGTTTTGTGTAAAATCGAGCATTCAGTGTATCCGAAAATATGCAAAAAAAGGGGGGGATGGGTATATTAAAGATATTAGCTAAGCTCTGCAAGTGATCTTAGGGTATTGCTATAATTTATTGATATTCATAGTAATACTAATATTTTTTGGGGAGGTATCGGCATAAATCTGCATTTTTGTAGGTCGGATTAGCGATAGCGTAATCCGACAAAGCACGATAGTTAGCAGAGTTAATCTACACTAACTCTTCAAATTATAAAGCACAGATTTAAGCCGCTATCCTCTATTCTTCAAACGGTAAAACTTTCACCACAGCCACAGGCTCCAGATTCATTGGGATTGTTGAATTTAAAGCCTTCACTTAGCCCTTCTTTGGCAAAATCCATTTCTGTGCCATCGAGATAAACAAGACTTTTTGGATCAATGATAATCTTTAGCCCATGATCTTCAAAAACCGTATCAGTCTCGTCAATTTCATCAGCAAATTCAATCACATAAGCCATACCTGAACAGCCATGTGTTTTTACCCCCAAACGTAAACCAACACCTTTGCCACGATTCTCTAAAAAACTGCTAATACGATCTGCTGCCGCATCTGTTAGTGTTATTGCCATCTTTTAAACCTTCAATAATAATATGCAAAAAACAGGGGGGATGGGTATATATACTACAAGCCCTACAGTCTCACACAACTACTGTTTTGACTGATAGTCAGCTACTGCTGCTTTAATTGCATCTTCTGCTAGCACTGAACAATGTACTTTTACAGGAGGCAATTCAAGTTCTTCAGCAATATCTGTATTTTTTATTGCTTGAACTTCATCTAAAGATTTTCCCTTAACCCATTCAGTTAACAAACTTGATGAAGCTATCGCAGAGCCACAACCATAAGTTTTGAATTTGGCATCTTCAATAATGCCGTCATCACCGACCTTGATTTGTAATTTCATTACATCGCCACAGGCAGGTGCTCCTACCATTCCTGTTCCCACTGTTTTTGCGTCTTTATCCATAGCGCCAACATTGCGTGGATTCTCATAGTGATCTATTACTTTTTCACTGTATGCCATTTTTATTTACTCCTTAAGTATTTTTAGAATCAGTTAGTTAAGGAAATCTTGATCAAGTCCAATTATTTTTTGCTTGCTAAATTCTAATCGACTTGATCAGGTTTTCCTTAAACTGAATTTTTAATGTGCTGCCCACTGTACTGAATCTAGGTCAATGCCATCTTTATACATATCCCACAAGGGTGATAATGCACGAAGTTTTTCTACGGCTGCTCGTGTTTGAGCAATGGCATAATCAACTTCTTCAACTGTCGTAAAGCGACCTATTGTAAAACGTAATGAGCTATGAGCTAACTCATCATTACGACCAATTGCGCGTAATACATAACTTGGCTCAAGTGATGCACTGGTACAGGCTGAGCCAGATGATACCGCTATACCTTTTAACGACATCATTAAACTTTCGCCTTCAACAAAATTGAAGCTAATATTTAAATTGCCTGCCACACGTTGTTCTAAATCACCATTTACATAGGTTTCTTCATAGTCTTTCAAACCATCATAAAGACGATTACGCAACATTAATAACCGGTCATTTTCAGTTGCCATTTCTTCTTTAGCAATACGAAAAGCATCACCCATGCCAACAATTTGATGTGGAGCTAAGGTTCCTGAGCGCATTCCACGTTCATGCCCACCACCGTGTATTTGTGCTTCAATACGAGTGCGCGGTCTACGACGCACATATAATGCACCAATACCTTTTGGGCCATAAATTTTGTGTGCTGAAAAACTCATTAAGTCACATTTGAGCGTTTCCATATCAATGGGGACTTTGCCAGCACTTTGAGCCGCATCAACATGAAATGTTATTTTACGGTCACGGCATATTTCCCCTATCGCTGCTATATCTTGTATTACACCAATTTCATTATTTACATGCATGATAGAAACTACTGTCGTATCCTCACGTAAAGCATTGATAAAGGCATCCATATCAAGGAGACCATTTTCCATCGGATCAAGATAAGTTACTTCAAAACCTTCTCGCTCTAATTGACGACAGGTATCAAGCACGGCTTTATGTTCAGTTTTCATGGTAACGATGTGCTTACCTTTGCGCACGTTAAAATGTGCCGCACCTTTAATTGCCAGATTATCTGACTCAGTAGCACCACTTGTCCAAACGATTTCACGCGGGTCTGCATTGATTAAATCAGCAACATCTTTACGTGCTTGTTTTATAACATCATCTGCCGCCCAACCAAAACTATGGCTACTTGATGCAGGGTTTCCAAAAATACCATCAGGAGTTAAAAATGCGCACATTCTTTCAGCAACACGCGGATCAACAGGGGTTGTCGCTGAATAATCCATATAAATTGGGGTTTTTATATCACTCATTTATTTCTTCCTATTTATCCTTGTTGTCCATTTGTAGGTAGATTAATTAAATTATCTACATTTTCTACCTGTTTTGAATTTTGACGTGCGGCAACTTCTAACACATCTCTTTTATTCATTAAATCTTGCAATGAAATATCATCTAAAAAGGATTGAATTCGATTGCTCAAATCCATCCACAAATTGTGTGTTAAACAGCGTTTATTATCCTCATGGCAACCACCTGCAGCATTACCACAATTAGTCACATCAAGGCTCTCATCAACAGCCATGATAATACTGGAAACTGCAATTTCATCTGCCTCTCGACTTAGTGTGTAGCCACCACCTGGCCCTCGCATACTATTAACTAGCCCCTGTCGCCTGAGCTTTGAGAATAATTGTTCAAGATAAGACAATGAAATATCCTGTCTTTCTGAAATTTCAACCAATGAAATCGGACCTTTACCACCATTTAATGATAGATCCAGCATGGCTGTTACTGCATAACGTCCTTTTGTCGTTAACTTCATGATTCACTCTGTATTGGTATGGATTATGGTGGATACTAGAGTACCTGACTAGAGCAGTCAAGTATTACTACTGTTAGTATTGGTTTTATAGAAGGTAGTTTAAAATACTATAATTTGCATCAATTTCATGTGATTAAATAGTATCTATTCTTTTTTATCAGTTGAATGAGGAGTTTTGTGTTTATCCTTATGATCTTCAGGATTGCATTCAGATAACTCAGCATCTTTTAATCCTGGTAATGGTTCAAAATCAAACTCACCTCCCAAAGATTTCATTTGTATACACATTTTATCCATTCGCTCATCCATTTTATGGATATGATCAAGCATCCGATTAACCGTTTTTGCAACAGGGTCAGACATATCTTGCGTAGCCCCATAAGCATCAAAGCCCATCTTATTAGCAATTTTTTCTCGGTTCTTTTGGGTCATATCTGACTTTATGACTTCACGCGCTGGTACACCAACGACAGTAGTGTTTGCAGGCACTTCTTTTACAACAACAGCATTCGAACCAATACGCGCCCCATCATTGATCATAATAGGCCCAAGAATTTTTGCGCCAGCCCCTACGACAACATTGTTACCTAATGTCGGATGCCGTTTTCCTGGAGTCCAACTTGTGCCTCCTAGGGTCACGCCATGATATAGCGAACAATCATCGCCAATTTCTGCTGTTTCACCAATAACAATCCCCATACCATGATCTATAAAAAAGCGACGACCAATCACAGCAGCTGGATGGATTTCAATACCTGTAAATAAGCGTGCGATATTAGAAAGAACTCTCGCCAACCATTTTAAACCACGATTAGATAGTGCATGACTAATACGATGCATAATAATGGCATGTACGCCTGGATAGGTTGTGATAATTTCCAGTGTATGGCGTGCTGCTGGGTCACGATCAAATACAACGGATATATCTTCCTTTATACGACTAAACATCTTTTTTATCTCTGAAATTTTGTGTGATTCTAACGCAGTTTTTCTCGAACAACTCTATATCCTTCTATATAGTGTATTTATTTTGCTGTTTAATATGATATGAAAAAATATGATGTAATTATTATTGGTGCAGGTGCTGCTGGGTTAATGTGTGCTATTGAAGCAGGCAAACGTGAACGGTCTGTTTTAGTTTTAGATAAAGCCGATAGAGCGGGTAAAAAAATTCTAATCTCGGGTGGTGGTCGCTGTAATTTTACCAATATGTATACCAGCCCAGATGATTACCTTTCAGAGAACCCTCATTTTTGTAAATCAGCTTTAACACGTTATACACCTTGGGATTTTATTGCACTTCTCGAAAAGCATGATTTGACTTGGACTGAAAAAACACTAGGACAGCTTTTTTGTGATCAAAAATCAAAAGCAGTTGTTGAATTATTACTTGCAGAATGTGGGTCTGCTCATGCCAATATCGAACTTAATAGCCATATAAAAGCAATATCAAAATCTGAAGCTCATTTTTTAGTCAAAACTAATAGTAAAGACTATCAGGCAGACTCTTTAGTTGTTGCAACGGGCGGACCATCAATTCCCGCAATGGGATCAACTGATTTTGCCTTAAATATTGCACAGCAGTTTTCTCTTAACACCATACCCTTCTCCCCTGCCCTTGTACCTTTTATATTCTCTCAACAAGAACTTGAGCAATATTTTAAAAAACTGTCTGGAATCTCTGTTTTTGTCGAGCTTTGCACCGAAACAGGAAAATGCTTCAAAGAATCTATTTTATTTACACATCAAGGAATAAGTGGTCCGGCAACTTTACAAGCTTCATCATACTGGTCTAAGGGAGAGAAAATAAAGATCAATTTATTCCCCGACAATGACATTCTAAGCTGGCTACAAACTCAACAACAAACACATCCTAAAGCTGAGTTAAAGACTGTTCTAGCTTATAAGTTACCTAAACGACTGGTCTCAACACTTTGCAATCTATTTTTTACAAATAAGCCCATGCAACAATACAATGAATCAGAACTTGAAAGCATATCATTTCAACTTAATAACTGGTCATTAACTCCTACAGAAACAGAAGGAATGCGAACTGCCGAAGTATCGCGTGGTGGTATTAGCACTAGCGAGCTATCATCTAAAACCTTTGAAACAAACAAAGTTAAAAGACTTTATTTTATTGGCGAAAGCATTGATGTAACAGGTCATTTAGGTGGTTTTAACTTTCAATGGGCTTGGGCATCAGGGTGGTGTGCAGGGCAGTTTGTATAATTATAAAAGTTGGCAGCTATCTGAGAGCTATTTTCTTACTTTAATAAGGCCATTCGCCTATATAATTTCCTCGGGGTGAATAGTTACATGCCCAAATCTGTGACATATCAGAACAAATAGCCATAGCACAGCCTACTTTTTGAGTTTCGTGCCAAACAATTTGAGTGAAGTGTCCGCAATCTTTGCCATCTTGACAGGTATTTGTTTGGTAGTCGTAATAGCTTTCTTCTTCTGCCCAAGCATCAAAAACATTTTTTATATTAATATCTTGCAAAAGAACTTTGCCATCACTAAATACTTCGGGACTCGCCCAAAAAAGATTCTCACCATAAACTTGCTTAAATGGACTATTGCCATTATTAGGTCGGTGAATCATGGTGCAATTTTTTGTTGTTGCAAGATGATTGACCCATTGCTTAGCATAATTCGCAAGGTGATCAGACCAGCTTAAAGGGGTTTGAGAGTATGCTGTTCTCAGTTGATTATGATAATAAGTCATACCTTTG
>JALSLM010000142.1 GCA_026988295.1 Thiotrichaceae bacterium | reverse complement strand
ACCTTGCCAAGCCTCTTTATAATTGATAAATCGCATAGACACTCAAATCAAAAAACAGTCATACAAGTATAGTGTATTTAATCAACGATAGGGCTTGATCCGCATAATATATCTATCTTTATTATTTCACCTATTTCTAATACCGTGATTAATATGTTTTACATCGAGGCTTATAGGGCTTCAATTGCGCTCCCCAACGGTACTCTAACGGAGCATGTGGATCAGATATTACCTTCCCCGCAGCAAGGTTTTGACGTAATTCCCTTAAAGGAATAAAGTAATTCTCACCTAAAGTCATTTGCACCATGCAAAATTCATTAAGCTTTTTAATTTCAGTTGGATTCGGTTGTTGCACAGAAAATAATGTCTTTGCCCATCGTTGTGGCTGTGTCCATGGCTTATATTTGGCATTTCTTTCATAGTGATTTTTCACGGCATTAAAAAAAGATTTCAGCCTTCTATCACGAGATGGGGTTGAAAAATTATCATACTCTGTTCGGCTCATGCATCTTCGTCCTTTTTTCTTCATTGCTTGTAACTGCCAAAGCGCATCATAAACATAAACAGCCCGATCATTCGCATACATACACAGCGCAATTAAAAGTCTAAGTGTTTTTTCATCTGCTCTTTCTTTTTTCTTGCCCAATGCGCTAGCTATAATATCAGTAAAACGCACATAATTATAATTCACCGCTCTGGCAATATCATATTGCTCTACACTATAGCCTGGCTGTTTTTTAATTGATTTTCTAATATTTTGCGGCTGGATAAAGCGACGATAACCATCACTTTTGCGTTTCATATCTTCAGGAACATAAAAAGGAAAAGAAGGTATTCGATCAAGGAAACGAGGCGCTTTAGGCGTAGTCGAAGACATTACCTCAGCTACACCATTTTCAGTAACATTCACTATCTGATACGAATGTTTTCCTGGTGCTGCATATATATCCCCAGGCTTTATATCATCAAGTGCTATTGGATATGTATCCCATGCCAGCGTCTTTGTACTTGTCATATCCGCAACATAATCCATAAACTTTCGAACACGCTTTGCTTCTGAATATTTATCCCAGCGTGTCATGCCATTACTTATGGTTTTACCAGGTCGAGATGCATTATTAATAACAAAAGGAAGTTTATACTCATAGGAGAACACAAGTCGCATAGCATATACAGCATCTGCACAATCATGGGAAAATTTATAATAAATGGGCTTCTTTTCATCCATAAAGAACTCTTCAGTCCAATTATTCTTTACCCAATGCTGATAACGATTTTCCCAAACCTTATCCCATGTATTCACCGATTTCCATACTACTGCATGTGCCGGTGAATATAAAAAAACAAATGATAGAAATGCGATTTTCCACCCTAAATTATTAATAATTTTTTTCATAAATATCATTCTATAATTATCCCTATCTTAGTGATCAGGAAAATACCAATAAGTTCATTTTGCATCTCAAACATGTGAAAATAATACATTCATCCTTGAGCTAGCAATCTAACAAGTTTGATTTAATAGGTTGATCTCTTCTGATAAGCCAAGAAAGGAATCTTCCAGATGTTGCACTTTTTGCGCAGGGAGCAATCCCTCTACGAAACTGACCGCGAATTAAAAAGTGGCTGCAAATATTATATACCTGAGATCATCAAAGCTATTAAGGAGAACCTGATTACGTCGATTAGAGTTTAGCACAGGAAAATATATCACTATTTTTCATGAGCTGTGTCGCAATAATCAGTCTATTGCGCCGATTTTCATGGAAAATATCCAACTAAGAACAAAAATCCTACTACGGGAAACTTAATTATTTGTAACTTTCTAATTATATTATTCCCACAGATCTAATCTATATTTTTTTTAATCAGATACAAAAAAAATGGGACTGCAGTAAACTACAGTCCCATTCATAACCCTGAAATGTCAGAGTAAATACATAATCGCTATTTTAACGATTCATGAAACGCTTAAGTGCACTACGTGTTCCTGAACCAACGATACCATCGATAGGACCTCTGTAGAAGCCTTTAGCCTTAAGCTTAGTCTGAAGTGCTCTTACATCTACCTGAGGCTGAACTCTACGAACCTGACGAACCTGGCGAACCTGCTGACGAGGTTGTACATGACGAGTGTAACGAGGTTGTGCACAGGCATAACGATGATGATGACGAGCACCTGTACGCTTGAACTTATGACTGTGCTTTCTTGTTTTAGCACACTTTGGAGCTTCTGGGTGGTAATGCAACCAAGGGTTATGCGCTACACGACGAACTGGAGCACGACGAACTGGAGCACGACGAACTGGAGCACGACGAACTGGAGCTGGCTTAACAACAGCTGGCTTAACGGCAGCAACTGGTGCTTCCTGCTGTTGCTGAGAGCCACCTGCTACTTGAGCACCACCTTCTACTTGCTGTTGCGAACCACCTGAAACTTGTGCGCCACCAGCTTCTTGCTGAGAACAACCTGTTGCAAAAAAACCTACCATTACTAGAGTTGCAATAGAGAGTTGATGTTTGATTTTCATATTGTACATCCTTACTACTTGTTAGTTATAAAATTTTAAAAGCCATTAATATAATGACCACATGAGTACTGTTCATCCACCTAGGTAGTATAGACTTAAATCAAAAGACATTCAAAAAAAAATGGTAAAAAAACAACAAAATAAATTTTTTTTTCAAAAATGACACAAATTAAGCTTAAATTCACAGAATTTTATTCTTTAGCCATCAAAACACACAAAATATATAGCACGTTTTTCAAGCAAGCAAAGCATGACCTTGTTAAATTGTATTTTCTTAGGAACGCACCATAACTTTAATTATATACACAACGCGACTATTTATTTTATCGCATACTGTAATATATAAACCGAGAAATTCAAACGCACAACCCTAAAAATTCATTATTTCGAGGAGAACCTGATTAAGTCGATTAGAATTTAATACAGAAAAATAGTCACTATTCCTCACTAAGTGCGGCTTAATAGTCATTTTATAGCTTCAATCTTAATGGAGAATATCGACAGATTTGGTAAGCTAAAAATAATTTGATTTAATCAGATTATCCTTAAGAAAACACAAAAGGTAGTTAGAAACAATTAAAAAAAATCAGCTGATCATACTCTTCTATATGTTTTCTAAGTTAACGCAAAGATTTTCCTACTCTATGAATCATTTCTATCTGTGCTTTAGCCGCATCAAGCTCTACCTGAATTGCTTCATAGTCCAAATCAGCTGGATCTTTTCCTTGAAGAGCATCCTCTGCCCGTTTTTGGGCTTCTTGAGCAGCCTTTTCATCAAGATCCTCAACACGTACCACAGTATCTGCTAATACAGTCACTATAGAAGGCTGTACTTCCATAATACCTCCAGCAACAAACAATGAAACTTCTCCATCTTTCATTTTATATCGAAGTTCACCCGCTTTAAGCGTTGTGATCAACTGCGAATGACGAGGCATGACACCTAAATCCCCCATCGTTCCAGGCGCCAATATTTCCTCAACTATACCTGAGAATATTGATTCCTCTGCACTAACCACATCTAAATGCATTGTCATAGCCATGAGATTATTCCTTAAGCCTCTTTGCTGCCTTTTTCTACAGCCTCCTCAATACCACCCACCATATAGAATGCTTGCTCTGGCAAGTGATCATAGTCTCCCGCAAGAATTCCTTTAAATCCAGACAGAGTATCAGCAAGAGACACATATTTCCCAGGTGCTCCTGTAAACACCTCTGCCACATGAAACGGCTGCGACAAGAAACGTTGTATACGACGAGCGCGAGCAACTGTTTGCTTATCTTCTTCTGAGAGTTCATCCATACCCAATATTGCAATAATATCTTGTAACTCTTTATATCGCTGAAGAACACCCTGAACACCTCGAGCCACACCATAGTGCTCCTCACCAATAACCAAAGGATCAAGTTGACGAGATGAAGAATCAAGAGGATCCACAGCAGGATATATTCCCAACTCAGCAATATTTCGTGATAGTACCAAGGTAGCATCTAAGTGGGCGAAGGTTGTAGCTGGAGAAGGATCAGTAAGATCATCTGCAGGAACATATACTGCTTGGAATGAGGTAATTGAGCCTTTTTTAGTTGATGTAATACGCTCTTGAAGTGCACCCATTTCTTCCGCTAAAGTAGGCTGATAACCTACTGCTGAAGGCATCCGCCCAAGAAGCGCAGATACTTCAGTACCTGCTAGTGTATAACGATAGATATTATCAATAAACATCAAAACATCACGACCTTCATCGCGAAAATTCTCAGCCATAGTCAAACCAGTCAAAGCAACACGAAGTCTATTTCCTGGTGGTTCATTCATTTGCCCATAAACTAGCGCCACTTTATCAAGTACACCACCTTCTTCCATTTCATAATAGAAATCATTACCTTCACGAGTACGCTCACCAACACCCGCAAACACAGATAAACCACTATGCTCTTTAGCTATATTATTAATCAGCTCCATTAGCGTTACAGTTTTACCAACACCTGCTCCACCAAATAATCCTACTTTTCCACCTTTAGCAATTGGCATTACAAGATCAATTACTTTGATCCCTGTCTCAAGAATATCCAAGGTTGAAGCCAACTCATCATAGGCTGGCGGATCTCGATGAATAGGCATGTGCTTTTCAACTTTAATATCACCAGCCATATCAATTGGCTCACCTAGTACATTCATAATACGCCCTAATGTACCTTCACCTACTGGAACTTTAATAGGCTCCCCTGTATTAACTGTATCCATGCCACGCTTAAGACCTTCGGCCTCCCCCATAGCGATAGCTCGAACCACACCATCACCTAGCTGCGCCTGAACTTCTAACGTTAAATTATTATGCTCTTCCACCAATAGTGCGCTATAAATTGCTGGCACTGCATCTTGGGGAAACTCAACATCAACAATAGGACCTATAACCTGAACAATACTTCCAGTACTCATTATGTTAGTACCTCTACCTTAATCTTAATTAAATTTATTAAATTGTCTTGCAATAATAACCTTACGAAACAGCAGCTGCACCTGATACAATTTCTGAGATTTCTTGTGTAATCGATGCCTGACGTGCTTTATTATACTTTAGTTTAAGCTTGTCAATCATATCACCTGCATTATCTGTTGCACTCTTCATGGCAACCATTCGAGCCGACATTTCACATGCTATATTTTCTACAACACCCTGATAAACTAAAGACTCGATATAGCGAGTCATTAACATATCAATAACCTCTTTTGATTCTGGCTCGTAGATATAGTCCCAATGATGTTTTATCTCTTCCATATCCGTAGCGACTACTGGAACCATTTGGGTTACTCTTGGTGATTGAGTCATACTATTTACGAATTCATTTTCCACCAGAAACAAGCGATCAATACGACCTTCTTCATAAGAGTCCAGCATTACTTTAATCGTACCTAGCATATCATTTACACTAGGACGATCACCAAGACCCGTAGATTCAGCAACAACTCCAAAACGTTTAAATGCGCCTAAGGCCTTACCACCAAAAACGGCAATATCGACCTCAACATCCTGTTTCTTCCATTCAGCAATACTTTGTAATGCTTTTTTGAAAAGATTCGTATTTAAACCACCACACAAACCACGATCAGAAGAGATAATGATATAGCCAACTCGCTTCACTGTTTCTCGTTGCTGAAAAAAACTGTGCTGATACTCCAAATGTCCGCTAGCCATATGACTAACGACTTGGCATATTTTTTCAGCATAGGGACGGGATGCATCCATGCGATCTTTAGCACGACGCATTTTAGATGCTGCAACCATTTCCATTGCTTTAGTGATCTTTTTGGTATTTTGAATGCTACCAATCTGTGATCGTATTTCTTTAAGACCTGCCATTACCTTTTCCTTTACAAGACTATGTCAAATAAGCCGAGAAATTAACCAGCAAGCTTACCACGCACCTTTTGACTTAAAATCTTCAAGTGCACTTTTCATTTCTGAGGCAATTTCTTCATTATAATCACCTGATTCATTTAAAGAATCCAAGAATTCAGCTTTTTCAGTTCGAATATAAGAAAGCATAGCCGCCTCAAAATCTCCAACTTTAGCTACCTCTATATCATCAAGGAAACCTTCATTTGCAGCAAATAGTGTAAAGGCTAATTCAGCTGTTTTTAATGGAGAGTATTGCTTTTGAGTCATTAAAGCAGTAACTCGCGCACCACGCTCTAATTGTTTTCTTGTACCCTCATCAAGATCTGAGGCGAACTGTGAAAAGGCTGCCAACTCACGATACTGCGCTAAATCTAATCGAATACCGCCACCCAGTTTTTTGATGATTTTTGTTTGTGCTGAACCACCCACACGCGACACAGACAATCCTGCATCTATTGCTGGTCGATTACCAGAGTTAAACAGATCTGTATCAAGAAATATCTGCCCATCTGTGATGGAGATAACATTGGTTGGCACAAATGCTGACACATCACCTTCTTGTGTTTCAATGATTGGATAAGCTGTTAGTGAACCAGTTTTCCCTTTCACTTTGCCATTAGTATAGCGCTCTACATAGTCAGCATTAACACGCGAAGAACGCTCTAAAAGACGCGAATGTAAAAAGAAAACATCGCCAGGGTATGCTTCACGCCCTGGAGGACGACGCAACAATAGCGATACTTGACGATAAGCCCAAGCCTGCTTTGTTAAATCATCATAAATAATTAAGGCATCTTCACCATTATCACGAAAATATTCACCCATAGCACAACCTGCATAAGGCGCAAGGTATTGCATTGATGCGGGATCAGAGGCATTAGCTGCAACCACAATGGTATATTCCATTGCTCCAAACTCTTCCAGTTTGCGTACCACTCCTGCTACAGATGATGCCTTCTGACCCACCGCGACATAAATACACTTAACATCTTTACCTTTTTGATTAATGATCGCATCAATGGCTACAGCCGTTTTACCTGTTTGACGATCACCAATAATCAGCTCTCGTTGCCCACGCCCTACTGGAACCATTGAATCAAGCGCCTTAATACCTGTTTCCATAGGCTCATCAACTGATTGTCGTTCAATTACACCAGGAGCTTGACGCTCAATAGGGTTCATCGACGACGTATTGACCGGCCCCTTACCATCAATTGGAGCCCCTAAAGAATCAACAACACGCCCCATTAATTCAGGGCCTACAGGCACATCAAGAATTCGACCTGTACATTTTGCTGTATCACCCTCTGTTATTCCTTTGTAATCCCCAAGCACTACCGCGCCAACCGAATCACGCTCAAGATTCAAAGCCAAACCATAAGCACCATTTGAGAACTCAATCATCTCACCGGACATTACATCTGACAAACCATGTATACGCACGATACCATCCATAATAGATACAATTGTACCTTCAGTTCGTGCTTCAGCATCCATATCGAAGCCTTCAATTCGCTTCTTTATCAGATCACTTATTTCTGTTGGGTTAAGTTGCATACCTTTACCTTTTCTTTAAATAGAGTACTTTCGCAATATTTAATTTGCCATTGCAGACGTCATTTTTTTCAAACGCCCCTTCAGCGAACCATCAATCACCAAATCGCCAGCATGAATAATTGCACCACCTAAAAGTGACTCATCCACGCTAACATTAAGTTTTACATCACGCCCCAATCGCTTTTTTAATGCTTTGGAAATTGCGCTTTCTTCTGTTTTAGTTAATTTCTTTGCTGATGATACGAGTACCTCAATAGAGCCTTCTGCTTCATCTTTTAAGGCCTCATAAATAACACTAATTTCAGGCAATAACGACAAACGATTATTATCAGCCAACATTCTAACTAGGTTTTGCGCCTTTCCATCTAGCTCATCACCACAGAGTTGCAAAAAAGCTTTTGCGCCTGCTTGCTTAGCCATCTTAGGACTTTGTAGTAACGCCTTTACTTCATCATTACTAGCAATAGCTTTCATTAAGCCTAATGTATCTGACCACTTTGTTAAGTCATTTGATTTCTCGGCCTCTTCAAATACAGCACGAGCATAAGGACGAGCTACTGTTGTTAATTCAGACATATCACTAACTCCCGCATTGACTTAGATTTGCTCAATTAGCTCATCAAGTGCTGCTTTATGTGCTTTCGCATCAACTTCTTTACCTAGTATCTTGCTAGCTCCTACAACGGCTAAACTCGATACTTGTGAACGCAAAGAATCCTTAGCACGATTAACCTCTTGATCAATTTCTGCCTGAGCACCTGCCATAACACGATCAGCTTCATCAACTGCCTTGTTTTTTGCTTCTTCCAGCATCTGACCATCTCGTGCTTTTGCTTGAGCTATTATCTCTGCGGCTTCTTGCTTGGCCTTCTTGACCTCTTGCAACGCAAGTTCTTTTGCTGCCTCCTGATCCTTAAGTCCCTTTTCAGATGCTGCAAGACCATCTGCAATGCGCTTTTTACGATCTTCAAGCGTATTAATAATTGGCTCCCAGAGGACGGCTTTAACAAACCAAATCAGTACTGAAAAAACAATCAACTGACCAATTAATGTTGCTGTTACATTCATGATTTATCTCCGAATATAATTCTCATTAAGAATATCTAATTAAATCGAATTAGAGTTCGAATGATTAACCACCAATAGCAGCTTTAGCTGCACCAATGAATGGGTTAGCGAAAATAAACCACATTGAGATACCCAAAACAATCATTGGAAATGCTTCCATCAAACCACCAGTAAATAGCATTTGACCTGTTAATTGAGCACGCATCTCAGGCTGACGAGCAATACTCTCAATAAACTTCGAACAAATCATTCCCCAACCTAGCGCAGAACCCAGACCAGCGGCCGCCAGAATAATACCTACACCAATAGCAGTTGCAGACATGATTTCAGATACAATTGCAGCATCCATAGTAAATCTCCTAAAGTAAAATATAAATTAAAAATTAATAGATAAGCAACTTAATGCTCATCAACACCCTGACTCGCCAAACCAAGATAAACGATTGTCAGAAGCATAAATATAAAGGCTTGAAGCGGCACAACTAGCATATGGAATATTCCCCATAATGTACCGAGAGCAATCTGAGCAGGCATCGCCCACACCGAAAAAGCTAATAAAGCAATCAACAAGAACAACAACTCACCCGCAAACATATTACCAAAAAGTCGCAAGCCTAGACTTACTGGTTTAGCTATTTCCTCAATGGTTGTCATGATAATATTAACTGGTATTGCCCATTTACCAAACGGGTGAAACAAAAACATTTTTGCATAACCTACCACACCTTTATTCTTGATGTTATAGAAAATAATCAAACCAAAAACCAACAAAGCTAAAGCAAATGTTGTATCAAGGTTTGTAGTAGGAACCGCTTTAAAGTAGACATGATGAGGATCATAGCCAAATATGCCCGCAACACCGCCAACTAACGAAGGAATTAAATCTACTGGAATCAAATCCATAGTATTCATCAGCAACACCCATACAAATATAGTTATTGCTAGTGGACCAATCATTTTATCTGCTGTGGGAAATATATCCTTTACCTGTTGA
Source organism: Thiotrichaceae bacterium (assembly GCA_026988295.1). Classification (GTDB taxonomy): domain Bacteria; phylum Pseudomonadota; class Gammaproteobacteria; order Thiotrichales; family Thiotrichaceae; genus Cocleimonas. The sequence continues at coordinate 2,522 of JALSLM010000142.1, read as the reverse complement.
TTCACAAATTCCACAACTGTCTCAAGAAGATTTTGTAAACCAGTAGGATTATCAGGATCTATATTTTTGCCAACCTTCCATGCCGCATAGCCAAAAAGACAAGCCAAGATAAGACTCACTAAAAAAGTATCGACAAAAAAAACACTAAAATCCACTAGGCTTGCAGGACGCTCGCCATCTAAGGTCATATTACCAAGATGATGCTGAATATACTCAACAGGGCTTGATATTGCTGGTGCGTTAGATTCGCTCACAATTAATATTACTCCGACAAAATTATTATTTACTTACGCTTATACTACTCTTGCTATCGTTATTGCTTTCTCTTCCCAGTATTCCCTTTTGTAGCATTTGCTTTTCTTGAACCATATAACATAAACGCTAACTGCGCAATTGCAAATACACCTAACATAGGCGGAGGCTGTAATTTAAGCACCCCCATTCCAACCCCAAACATAACAAGAACAAAAACAAATCTCTGTATCACCCCTAAATAGAGAGACAACACCCCACCATCTGGATTATCTTGCGCCATTTCCCCTGCCGATTCCAGCCGACGTGATAGCAATATTGTATTTGCTATGGCAACTGCTCCACCAAAAGCGGCGGGCAATAGACCTTCATTTCCTAGGTAATAAAATGATACAGCAATTCCCACCAATGCTAATATGGCTTGGATAATCAATAAACTGCGCATTTTTTATCAATCTACCTTCCCTGATTTAGATCATTTATCTTTCATTATGGTTTAACTCTAACCACTTAACAAAAGCAGGCGCATAGTAGCATCACAATTACAGACACTCAACAAAACATTCTAAAAATATCTGATTTATAGCAATGATTGTTTTAATGAGCAGGTATAATTAATACTTTAGGCAAAACAACCTCTATACCCATCCCCCACCTTTTTTGTATTTTTTAGCCATAACAGAGACTATCCGAGAACTCGGATTAAAATAGAAATATTATAAGAATTAGCTTAGAAATTTAAGGAAAACCATATTAAGCCGTTATTCTGTTTATCAACTCTGACAAGTTCAAATTATGATGCTTGTGGAACTACTCTTCAGCATTTGATTTCAAATGATGACTCGCAACCTCAAGCAAAGGACCTGGTCTTAAAATATGATAACCCTGACCATAATCTACCCCCATTTCCCTCAAAATATCCAATATATTTTGATTTTCCACATACTCAGCAATTACCTTAAGTTTCATCGTATGCCCAACTTGACTGATTGACTGCACCATTGACCTAGAAATCTCATCAGTATCAATATTTTTTACAAAACTACCATCTATTTTAAGGTAATCAACATCAAGTGCTCTCAAATAAGAAAACCCACTTACACCAGTCCCAAAATCATCCAAGGAAAACTTACTACCCAAAGCTTTCAAACTTGAAATAAACTGATTCACTAGACTAAGATCCTCCACAGCAACCTGCTCAGTAATCTCAAAACACAACATCTGTGGATTAACCCCCGATGTTTTAACCTCCTCAATCACATAATCAAGAAAACGAGGATCATTCAAACTCTGCCCAGACAAGTTAATTGCAAATACTGGCAATGGGTGCTGATTCGGCATTTTACTAATTTGCCCTAAAACATTTCTCACCACCCACCGATCTATCTGAGGCATCATAGAGTAATACTCTGCTGCCGATAAAAACTCGTCTGGTGCTATCAAATTACCATTTTTATCAAATAAACGAATTAATAACTCATAGTGACTAAATGACTTTTCATATCCCGCTATATCCAATAAATGAATGGGCTGCGCATACATCTGAAATAGATCTTCCTGTATTGCTTTTTTCAAGGTAACTATCCACTCAAGATTCCCTTCAAGCCGTTTAATTTCAGCATTATCTGCTCTATAAGCACTTAACTGATTACCCCCATGTTTACGCGCTACATTGCATGCGACACTAGCCTCAGTTATAGCCCGAGCTGATGATGTCGTTACCCCATCGATAATCACAAACCCTGCACTGAATGTAGTTGGATATTGCTTGCCAAGAGCGGTGAAGTTACAACCCTCCACTGCTTTTAGAATCGCTTTAGTAGTTTTTATTGCCAAAGGCAGAGCATCATCCCGAAACACTACAGCAAACTCACCTCCACCAACCTTTCCTACGATGTCGAATTTTTTTACATGTTTTTTTATAATTTCAGCTAAAGCGATAATTAAATTATCTGCACCAGAATAACCAATAGAGTCATTAATATTTTGAAATTGATCTATGGAAAAATACACCAATACATGTTTAGAGCTATATTTATGCGAATTATCAATTAGATGCTTAATTTCAATCTCAAATGACTTAGCATTTAACATATCCGTCAAACTATCATGCCGTGTCAAACTTGAAAGGTGAGACTCATTGAGTTTCTGCTGAGTAATATCTCTAAACACCAAAAGACAACCCGACTCCTCTGTATCATTCTCATACCTGAAAAACGGGATATACTTCAAATCAATAGAAAATGATCTATTCATTACTGTTTCTAATA
>JALSLM010000141.1 GCA_026988295.1 Thiotrichaceae bacterium | reverse complement strand
GATTACGCTATCGCTAATCCGACCTACAAAAACATTAGCACTATAAAGAATATTTCTTTAAGCGATACAGAAAAGTATCGCGGGTCAAGCCCAATAGGCGTGCAGCCTGTGATTTATTACCGCTGGTTTTATCCAAGGCTTGAAGCATCAAATCAACCTCTACTGACTCCAGTTTAATTCCACTCGCTGGAAGTATAAATGGTGACTCCTGCCGAGTTTCAGATTTAGAATGACAACGTATTTCTTGTGGCAAGTTTGCTAGATCAATTTCTCTGGCGCTAAACAATATAAACATTCGCTCACTAAAGTTTTTTAATTCTCGAATATTGCCTGGCCAATTATATTGCATCAACTGCTTTAGAGCAGTTTTACTAAATGTTGGTGCTGCGAGTCTTTTCTCTCGTACATATTCTTTAAAGAAGTGTTCGATTAATAGAATAATATCATTTTCTCGCTCTTGCAAAGCGGGTAACTCCAACGGAATAACATTCAGTCGATAATATAAATCCTCTCGAAATACATTAGCTTCAACTGCCTTAGTTAAATTCTCATGAGTGGCAACAATAACACGCACATCATACTTTTGTGGTGCTGAAAAACCCGATGCTTGAATCTCTCCCGTTTCAATAAAGTGTAATAACTTTGCCTGTAGCTCCAAGGGAAGCTCATCAATATTATCAAAAAATAGTGTGCCCGAACGAGCCTTTGCAATAAGCCCCTGAGTATCATTATTCGCACCCGCAAACGAGTTTTTCTTAGTTCCAAGCTGAACCCCAAAAATTACTGAATCAGCATCTTTTGCAGTTAACGAAGCATTTAACGAAGAACAGTTGAGCTTTACAAAAGGACGTTGTTTACGCAGACTTTTCTGGTGAATACGATAGGCAAATAAGTCTTTACCCGTGCCTGTATCACCTATAATTAATACAGGAACATCCGTGCCAGCAATTAAATCTGTCGTGCGCACAATTTCTTGCAGTTTTGCTGATCGCCCTATAATTGTTTGTTTTTTCTCAGCTCTCATAATACTATCTTGATGCATTGAATGCTTTGACTTATCACTCCTGACAATAATAATACCTATAATCAAAACTTTCAGGATTGATATATATCAGCTCAAAATCATCGTGATTACTTTCCATACATACCCACCCCCCCCCTTTTTTACATATTTCTGGGTTAGACGTGAGCTTTAGGAAACCCTGATCAAGTCCAATTATTTTTAGCTTCACCAAATCTGCCGATATTTCTCATGAAGATCGGCGCAATAGAATAACTATTACGTCTCACTTCATGAAAAATAGCGACAGATTTTTCTACGCTAAATTTTAATCGACTCAATCAGGTTTTCCTTTACGACGATTAAAAACTCTGTGGCTCTTTGCGGTTCTCTACGCTATAAAAAATGCAAAAAGAAGGGGGGATGGTGTATCTACAAATCTACTCTAATGATACTTCTGCTCACTCTGCGGAACATAAGTTTCAACAGGGACAAAACTGTAGTTCAAGCCCAATTTTGTCATATCTACATTTTTAAAGCGTTTATTGATAAACACCAAACTTTTACTACGACGTAAAAATGTATACGGTTGATCTTCATAGAAAATTGCTTCTGCCTTGCGCCAGACTTGCATACGCTTTTCATCATCAACAATGGTTCTTGCCTGTTCGATAATCTTATCTAGTGCATCACTTTTATAGCTAATAAAATTATTGC
>JALSLM010000140.1 GCA_026988295.1 Thiotrichaceae bacterium | reverse complement strand
CAAAAGGAAAGCTTGGTGATAGGTTAACGATTAAATTAGCAGATGGTCAATCATCTACTATTCGCCTTGGTGAAAAATACTACTCGGCCAATGGTCATCAATGCAGAAGGTATACCATAAAATCTTCCAGAGCAAAGTCTTCCTGCAAGATTAATAATCGCTGGTATCAGGCTCAACCCATCCTTATCAATGAATAAAAAATGAAACTCCTGAAATCAGTAACGTTCTGGCTATTTTTTGTGATTCCTATGGCATTAGGAACAACTTATTATTCAAAATATGCTAGCAATCAATATGAAACCACCGCACATTTTACCATTGAAAAATCAGGTGGGTTTCAATCCGATCCATTAGGTGCTTTAACGGGTCTTTCAGGCAATGTGTCATCTACTCGTGATGCTTTAATTATTAAAGATTTTATTGAATCACGAGAAGTGATTGAACAAACAAAAAATGACTTTGATATTAAAAAACTCTATGCACGAAATGATAAAGACTGGCTATCTAGACTTGAAGAAAATGCGAGTATTGAAGATATTTTGGACTATTGGAGAAGCAAAGTCAGTATCGAGTTTAATACAAGCTCTGGTATAGCGCACCTCAGCGTATTTGCCTTTGAGCCAGAAGATGCAATGCTAGTGATAAACTCAGTTTTAAAAGCGAGTCAAAAATTAGTCAATAATCTTTCTGAAAAATCTCGTCAAGATAGCTTGAAATTTGCTCGGCGTGAATTAAAAAATGCAGAAAAGAAACTCGCAACAGTACGTACTAAAGTTAAACAATTCCATGATAATGAACAGATCTTAAGCCCAGAGAAAAATATCGAAACAAAACTTACTTTAGTGGCTGGTTTAGAAGCTGACCTAGCTAAAGCAGAGACAGAACTAAGAAGCTTACGGATTGCTCTACACGATAGATCACCTAAAGTTAAGGCTGCTCGAAATAAATATGAATCATTAAAACGCCAAGTGCAAAAAGAAAAAGCACGAAGTTTTCATAGCAAAGGCAATAAATCAAAGACAATAGGAGCACTTATTGCGAAACAGCAAGCATTATTAACAGAACAGGACTTTGCTGAGAAATCTTATGCTTCAACGCTATTGAATGTGGAACAGGCAAGAATTGATGCCATTCAACAACACCGTTACCTGACTGTTATTGTTAAACCTCAATTACCTGAAAGAGCTGCTAAACCAGATCAACCACATGATTATATTGTGCTTTTTCTTAGTTGTTTGCTGTTGTGGGGTATTGTTGGTTTAATCATAGCTTCTATTAGAGATCATGCTGGTTGGGTTTAATACATAATATGAAAAACACTATAAAAACATCATCTGTTTATTATTTTATTGCTAGCTTGTTACTGTTGTTTATTAGTATATCAGCTTATGCCAAAGCACCTGTTGCAAAGGGTTCACTACCTTTTGGAAGTAATTTATTCTCAGGCAACTTTCAGTCAAATAGAAATGACGGCTTAAATCCAGATTACAGATTAGAGATTGGTGACAAGCTTGCTTTGCACATGTGGGGGCAGGTGACTATTGATGAGACACTTACTATTGATCCTAATGGCCAGATTTTTATTCCAGAAGTGGGTGCGGTAAAGGTTGCAGGCATACCTTCACGTAATTTATCTAGAGTCGTAAAGCAGAAAGTGGCTACCGTTTTTAAAGAAGGCGAAGATATTTATGTGAGCTTGCTTACCTCAACACCAATAAGTATTTATGTTACTGGCTCGGTAAAAAAACCAGGTCAATACACAGGTGCAGCTTCTAATAGTATTCTTTCTTTTCTTTTTAAAGCAGGAGGAATAGATTCTCAAAGAGGTAGCTATCGTAGTATTAGAGTGCTTCGAGGCAATCGACTTATTAGGCGTTATGATCTTTACCCTTTTTTAAGAAAGGGTCATATCAAACAGATTAAATTTCAAAATGGCGATACTATCGTTGTTGATGAGATAGGGTCAACCATTGAAGTAAACGGCAATACTAGAAATCCATTTCGTTTTGAATTTTTAGGTCGTCAAATCTCAGGGAAACAGCTTGAGCAATATGCTCGACCTGCTGCAAAGGTCACACATGTATCCATAAAAGGAGCGCGTAATAGAAAGCCTTGGTCAGTTTATATACCTTACAAACAGTTTCTGAATACTCGTTTGCTTGATGGTGACATCATTTCTTTTACAAGCGATTCATTAAACCCTATTATTGGTGTGAGAGTTCAAGGTAACTACAAAGGAAACTCCTTTTTCTCAATAAAAAAAGGGAGTCGTTTAAAAGCTCTTCTTGACTATATTTCAGTCGATCAAGAATCTTCTGATATAAAAAATATTTACCTGAAACGCAAAAGTATTGCTGCTCAGCAAAAAAAGAATTTATCACAAAGCATCCAGCGATTAGAAAGAAGCCTGCTTACAACACCGTCAAAATCTGATGGAGAAGCTTCTATTCGCGCAAAAGAAGCAGAATTAATGCTAAAATATATTGAACATGCTCGTCAAACACAAATTGAAGGACAGGTTGTTGTAAGCGAGAATGGTAAAATTGCTAATATCCGACTTGAGCAAGGGGATGTTATTGTTATCCCACAAAAAAGTGATGTGGTAACAGTTAGTGGTGAAGTGCTTATACCTCAAGCAATGGTCTTTGCACAGAATGCTAGCATCAAAGACTATATCAAGCGTGCTGGTGGTTTTGCACAACGCGCTGATGAGCAAAAACTTGTTATAAAGCACCCCAATGGAAAGGTAGATATCGGCAAGAATTTAAGAGTTCAACCTGGTGATCAAATCATCGTCTTCCCAAAAGTTGACCCAAAACAAAGACAAAATGTAAAAGACTGGATTCAAATCATCTATCAAATTGCAATATCAGCTAAAGCTGTTGGACTATAGGAAACACTCTTTTGGAACTGCTTCACGCGCTTTCAGTACAAGGTCGGGTTATATCAGCCCTAACCTTACGCGAAACACGTTCACGTTTTGGAAATAGAAAATTAGGGTTTTTCTGGGCTTTTTTTGAACCTTTGGCACATGTTGCTGTTTTTGTTGCGATATTTTCTTCAATGAGTCGTACATCACCTGTTGGTGACAATATAGGTCTATTTATCTTAACAGGAATTATACCTTTTCAGTTATTCAGTAATATCGTTAATAATATAATGAGTGGTTTGAGTGTAAATAAATCATTGCTGGGCTACCCTCAAGTAATGCCATTCGATATAGTTATTTCAAGAGTGCTTATTGAATTCGTTAGTATTTCAGTGGTTTTCATTCTTTGTTTGGCAATAGCATCTTACTTTGGTATCGGTATAAAAATTGATAACTTTTTGCAGATGATGTCAGCAATAGGGCTTGTCGTTGTCATTGCAACTGGAGTCGGAATGATCAATCTCGCTATTCTGCTGTCAATACCTTCCTATGCGAATATCTACTCTGCTCTTTCAAGACCTCTCTATTTTATGTCAGGTATATTTTTCACGATGGATTTTCTTTCTCCTGATGCCTATAACATCCTATCTTACAACCCTCTTCTCAATATGGTGGAATGGTTTAGAAGTGGTTTTTATACTAGTTTTAATAGTCGGCTTTATGATGTCGAATACACTGTAACAGTATCTTTTATAATTTTTGTAATTGGCATGCTAGCAGAGCGAGCAACAAGTAAAAAGGCAAGACAAACCTAGTTCTCACCCAGAGTATTAGATTAAAATTATTATGATAGAGTTTCGTAATGTAACAAAAACTTACCATACAAAACATGGCAAGAATATTATTCTTGATAATGTTAGCTTTAAATTTCCTGAAAAACAAAATATTGGCGTATTAGGGGTTAATGGAGCGGGTAAATCCACACTGCTACGTTTAATAGCAGGGAGTGAATTTCCTGATAGCGGAAAAATTATTCGGACAGGTCACTATTCTTGGCCACTGGGTTTTGCTGGATCTTTTCATTCTACCCTTACAGGCATTGAAAACCTTAGGTTTGCTTGTCGAATCTATGGCGCAAACATCAAGAAAGTCACAGAGTTTGTCATAGAATTTTCTGAACTAGGAGATTATATTCATGAACCCATTCAAAATTACTCTTCAGGAATGCGTTCTCGCTTAGCTTTTGCTCTTAGTATGGCAATAGATTTTGAAGTGTATCTTGTCGATGAAATAATGGGAGTAGGTGATCAAGGATTTAGAGATAAATGTAAACTAGCCTTTAATGAAAAAAGTAAAACATCAAATATTATAATGGTATCTCATAGCATGGATACCATTAAAGACTATAGTGATGTAGCAATCTTACTTACAGGTGAAAAGCTCGAAATTTATCAAGATGTTGATGAGGCCATTGAAGTCTATAAAGAAATATCTAGTCACAGCTGTAAACCCCCTATTATCTAAATTAGTACTTCATCAAACCAATATTGATGGAGTACTAATAATCTAATGTAATAAATCTACCCTGTTTATAAGGTGATATATACTCATCACGAGTGAATGATATACTCCTACCCATTATTTAAACAATTATAAGGTGGTTATGATGGAAATCGAAGTAAATGGAAAAAACATACAATTAAGCGAAGCAGGCTGGATGGAAGATTTGAGTGAGTGGAATGAAGATATTGCAGTAAAAATTGCTGCCGAGGTTGAGGATATTCCTGAACTCAGTGAAGAACATTGGGATATTATAAAGCTTACCCGTTCTGCTTTTGAAGATTTAAACCAAGTTGCTGAGCCGCGCAAATTTATGAAAATGATGAAAGCCGAATTTGGCAAAGATCGCTCAACAAATAAATATATCTTTAGCCTTTTCCCCAAAGGCGGTCTAATTAAATCAGCAAATAAAATTGCTGGCTTACCAAGACCTAAAGGTTGTAGTTAAAAATATGTAAAAAACAGGGGGATGGGCATAATTCTATATACCCATCCCCCCTAGTTTTAATGCTTTTTTAGGTGATCTTATATGTCAAATGAACTAGAAACCATGAGAAAGAGCCTTAGAGAATTTGCTAAGGAGCGTGAATGGGATCAGTTTCATTCCCCTAAAAACCTTTCTATGGCGCTGATTGTAGAATGTGCAGAGTTAGTCGAGCATTTTCAGTGGCTCACCGATGAGCAAAGCAAACAATTGCCTGAGGAGACATTAGAGGAAGTCTCTCTGGAAATGGCTGATATAATGATGTACCTGATTCGTTTAGCAGACAAATTGGATGTTGATTTAATAGATGCCGTAAATAAAAAAATAAAATTAAATGCCATTAAGTATCCCGTTGAGAAATCAAAGGGGATAGCAACAAAATATAATAAGCTGTAGGAAGGTTGAAGCTGTCCAAGAATAGAGATTCTACTGCGGAAAAGCTGGATTTGGCTAGATTTCCTTCGCTGTGACTCCTGTTTTCAGACAGTCTCCTACCCATCCCCCCTCTTTTTTGTATTATTTAATATTTAACTACGGCCCTTTTTTCTGAAATCCAGCCAACAATGCCATGTGTAACATTATATACTTTTTTGTATCCAAGTTGTTGTGCAATAGCTTTGCTTGCGGCTTGGCTTCGATTACCAGTACGACAGATTAGCGCAACTGGCTGATCTTTTTTCACTAGTTTGGTAAGTTCAGGAACAAAGGCAGGATTAATCCGTCCTGTTCTATCAAAAAATGTAATCGTTTTTGTGCCTTTTACAATGCCTGTTTGTTTCCATTCTTCTTCGAGTCGAATATCAACAAGAGTAACCCCCTGATCTAAAAGCTCCTGTAATTTGGCATTATCAATATTGCTATATCCACCCGCCTGAGGAATTGGCTCAGCTGCTTTACTTGTTTGTGTGGCTGTTGCTTGTGAGCTTGTGTTTCCATTACAAGCTGTAATTGATAGAAATATACTCAGTAATATACCTAGAAAAGAAGTGTAGAATACTTTATTTTTCATAAAATGTTCTCCTATAATAAAAAAGGAGCGTAGTATAAGACTTTATATCAAGAAAAGACAAATTACTGATTCCAAGAAATGATATTATAAAACTGTATTATTTCTAAGTATTTCAACAATCTTGATTAATACATGACAGAAAAGTCTATATTAGCTATCATGAGCTTAAAGGAGTCTCCATCTGTTATTTAGGGGGGGTTAGGGTTTTCTGCTTTTTATAATAATAATCAAGTACTTAAGATCGTGCGTTTTAGACTGAGTAGCCTGCTTATGGATACAAGTTAAGTCCATAGTTTATTTAATCCTAAGTTATTGGCACAATCTAAGGGTGCATATAAGGGGATCAGGGTCAGTAATTAATTAAGTATTGGCTCATTTAAAGAAATCTGTTCAACAAAAGGAAAGAGGCGGCAGTGAAGTCAAATCAAGTAAGCAACGTCATTATAGGGCTATGTTTCTCGTGTTTATTTTTAACGGGTTGCGGAGGCGGAAGTGTTAAACCCACTAAAATGAGTGAAGCCGTAGCAGAATCAAAATCTGCTAGCACTGAATCAAAAATTGAATCAAAAGACGAAGAAACCGAAGCTACAACTAAAAAACAAACACCGTCAAAGTTTGGTCGCTTAAAAAAACGTAAGATTCCCAGCCGTCCCAGATCAAATCGAGTTAATAGCAAGGCTTTTGCTGATAACCTTCTGGCGGCAAGCAAGAGGGAGGCAGATCGTTTTCTAAAACAGGGTGCTGGTGCAAATACAATTGCTGCAAATGGTGAACCTGTTCTTTATACCGCCTTGAGAGTTGGTTTTAATGATATTGCTGACAAACTTGTGCTTTATGGTGCAGATGTCAATGCAACCACTCGTGATGGTCGAACGGCTTTACATCTTGCCATTGATAAGGGAAATGCCAATTTTGTTAAGCTCCTACTGGAAAATGGAGCTAATGCTAATAAATCTAGCAATACAGGTGAAACACCTTTGCTTATGGCAATTCAAAAAGGGCGACCAAGCATGGTAAACAATTTGTTGCAATATCATGCTGATGCAAATAAAGCAGGTAAGGGTGGAAACCCTTTACATCTAGCAATCTCAAAAGGACAGGCGGGTATTGTTGCGAGTTTGCTTAAATTTGGAGCAAATGCAAATACAGGAAGCCAAAAAGGAACTCCTCTTCAGGTTGTTTTAAAGAATGGAAATGTAAGAATAGCTGAGTTGTTAGCTAGCAATAAAGCAGATGTTAATATTACCGATGGTATTGGCGAAACTTTGCTACATAAGGCAGCTGCAAAAGGACAGCTTGGATTTGCTGGGGTTATTATTGCTAATGGTGCAAAAGTGAATGCACGGGATAAGTTTAATGAGACACCTTTACATGAAGCAGCCGCTAAAGGAAGACTAGAAGTCGTTAAACTATTGCTATCTAAGGGTGCAGATATTGATGCTAGGTCGGAAAAAAATTGGACTCCCCTGCATGAAGCTGCCCGCTTTGGTCATTCTGCCACTGCATCGTACCTAGTTAGTCGAGGCGCGAGAAAAAACGCAACTAATAGTGATGGCAATACGGCAAAAGGATTAGCCAAACATCTTGATCATGGTGAGGTTCTTCAAGTATTAAGGTGATTTCTTACATCATCCATTATTATATCTGCAAATATTTTGATGCTATGTGAATAACAAGGAGTGTTTATGAAGGTTTTATTGAAAGTTTTAGTTTTACTAATGTCTAGTGCATTTATGGTTTCAAATGTTTCAGCAAAGGTATTATCCGCAGAAGAAAAGGCTAATATGCATACACATCCTGCTAATCATTGCACTCCCGCTATTCGTCATACTCACCGTAATGCTCAAAAAATGCATAGGCATCGTTCTAGCTGTAAGTCCAGACAGAGAAATGTTAATGTTCATGCTAATGAGCGGCATACTCATCCAGCCAATAGGTGTACTCGTTCAATAAGCCATTCCCACCCAAATGGACGCAGAGAGCACAAGCATCGTTATAGCTGTAAAGGAAATCGGCAGAATCAACAAAGGCAACAACAGGTCAATTTAAATACTGATCCTAATGAACATAAGCACCCAGCTAATAGATGTACCCGTTCAATAAGTCACACCCATCCAAATGGTCGTAGAGAGCACCAGCACCGTTATAGTTGCAAAGAAAATGGGCAGAATCGACAAGATCAACAACAGGTCAATTTAAATACTGATCCTAATGCACATAAGCATCCAGCAAATAGGTGCACCCGTTCAATAAGCCATTCCCACCCAAATGGACGCAGAGAACACAAGCATCGTTATAGCTGCAAAGAAAATGGGCAGAATCGACAAGATCAACAACAGCAACAACAGGTCAATTTAAATACTGATCCCAATGCCCACACCCACCCTGCAAACTCCTTAACACGCTCAGTCAGACATACACATCCAAATGGTGCTAGAAAACACACTCATCATTATGGAATATGATACTTTTATAGTCTCCTTAGGAACGAGCATGGAACAAGTTGAGCAATTATGATGTGGGATTTTTATTTTTTACCTAATGATCTCAATAAAAGCATAGTTATTCTACGCGATGATTGAGAGCTTTGGGTCAGGAGCAAAAAGACAAGTCAGAATGATCAAGTTATTTTATGAGTACTCCTTAGTTTGAGAAGTTATTGAGTATTTATCCTTCAGTGTACTTAAGGAAAACCTGATCAAGTTCAATTATTTTTAGCTTGGCAAGGCTGTACTAAATTCTAATGGATTTAATCAATCTTCCTTTAAAAGAAATGCTATTATTAACACTTGTATCCGTGAGACCATACGGGTACAGGTAATACCCATCCCCCACGTTTTTTATATGTTTTTTATATAGTTATTTCAAATTGAAGCATTCTTGAGAAGATTGAGTATATTATAAGATGAGTGAACTTTACCCCCCTATTCATGAAAACAGTCACTTCTATTTAAAGGTAGATGATATTCATGAGATTTATGTAGAAGAATGTGGTAACCGAGATGGCATACCCGTCATTTTTTTACATGGTGGTCCTGGTGCTGGCTGTGAGTTATACCATCGACAGCTTTTTGATCCTGAAAAATATCGTATTATTTTGTTTGATCAACGTGGTTGTGGACGCTCTAACCCTCATGCGTCTCTGGAGAACAACACGACTCAGCATTTAATTTCAGATATTGAAAAAATCCGCGAAGAAATGGGTGTAGAAAAGTGGGTAGTAGCAGGTGGTTCATGGGGTTCTACTTTGGCATTGGCTTATGCTGAAACACATCCTAAGAATGTTTTAGGTCTTATTGTTCGAGGCATCTTCTTAGCAACACAAAAAGAAATTAACTGGTTTTATCAAGAAGGTGCTAGTCAGATATTCCCTGATTATTGGCAGGATTTTATACAAGTCATCCCTGAAAATGAGCGTGATAATCTATTACTCGCTTATCATAAGCGTCTCACAGGTGATAATGAAATTGCTCGTATGGGGGCAGCTAAAGCTTGGTCACTTTGGGAGGCGCGAACAGCAACTTTGTTACCAAGTGCTTCTGTGTTAAAACACTTTAGTGACCCGAGAAATGCATTGAGTATCGCTCGTATAGAAGCCCATTATTTTATGCAGAATAGCTTTTTGGAAGATAACCAGCTTTTAAATAATGTATCACGCCTAAAGGATATTCCTGGTTATATTATTCATGGTCGTTATGACATGATATGCCCAATCAAACAGGCGTTTGATCTGCATAAAGCATGGCCAATATCTAAACTATTTATAGTACAAGGGTCAGGGCATGCGGCAGGAGAAGCAGGAATTACGGCAGCTTTAATAAAAGCAGGTAATGATATGTTGAAAGAGCTGGGAAATGAGGGTTAAATAAAATGATTGGACTTATTCAACGAGTTTCACAGGCTTCAGTTATTGTTGAATATGAGCTGATCGGAGAAATAGAAACAGGAATTTTATTATTACTCGGTTTTGAAAAAGACGATAGCATTGAAAATGTAGAAAAGCTTCTCGATAAAATCATAAATTTTCGGATTTTTGAAGATGATAATCACAAAATGAATTTATCACTGCTAGATACAGGAGCTGATTTATTAATTGTTCCTCAATTTACCCTTGCCGCAAATACACAAAAGGGAACTCGCCCAAGTTTTGCATCAGCCGCCCCACCTGAATTGGCTAAATCACTTTATGAGGAATTTGTTGAGTTAGCAAATAATAAACTCAACACAATAATTGCGACAGGAGAGTTTGGAGCTAATATGCAAGTACGCCTGATTAACTCAGGTCCTGCCACATTCTGGCTACAAAAATAAATTTAATAAAAAGGCAAATTGCCTAAGGAAAACCTGATTAAGTCAATTAGAATTTAGCGCAGAAAAACCTGTCGCTATTTTTCATGAAGAGAGTCGTAATAGTCATTCTATTACGCTGATATTTATGGGAAATATCGGCAGATTTGGCAAGCTAAAAATAATTAGACTTGATGAGGGTTTCCTTAATAACTGCTAAATCTCTAGGAGGAGACTATATGAACTCAACAAAAGTATTATCAAAACTACCTGTATACTTGATTATCGTAAGTATGGCTTTAACACTAAACACTGCATCAGCTAAAGATAGACCCGTCGGAATCACACGAAGCATATCCAGTGTAACCGTTAGCCATAATGGAAAAGACGTTAAAATAATGCGCAATCAAGATAATATGGCTAACGTAGACCCAGCCTTTGCTAAAACCTCGCGCCCCTGTCCTCCTTTTTGTATACAACCAATGAGTCTTGGTGAAGGAATACAAACTATTGGTGAACTTGAAGTTATTAACTATGCCAAAAAAATGAGTGCAGGAGATAGAAATATATTATTGATTGATTCTCGCACCTCAGATTGGGTTGCACGAGGAACCATTCCAAGCGCTATTAATATATCTTGGGTAGAACTAACACCACGCAAAGGAGCAACTACAGAAGGCATTATAAAAATAATGACAGAAAAATTTGGTGTTAAAATTAAATCTGATAAAGATGAGATGGATATTGATGAAGCAATAGTCAATGGCGAGACATCAGCAGTTTTTGACTTTTCTAATGCCAAAACACTGGTTATGTTCTGTAATGGCATGTGGTGTGGACAATCACCCGCAAGCATTAGTGCATTAATAAAGTTTGGCTACCCAGCAGATAAAATTAAATACTACCGTGGTGGAATGCAAGATTGGAAAATCTTGGGCTTAACAACTGTTAAATGATAATCTGTGTTTTATAGGTCGAATTAGCGATAGCGTAATCTGACTGATTGCAAAATCTGCTTTTTTTTTAGCTTGTCTCAAGTTACCTGTTCTTCGCATTAACCTCATGGATTCAGGTATTATATAAAAATATACAAAAAAAGGGGGAAATTGCTATAATGTACTTATCTGGTAAGTACAAAAGGTTAGTATTATGCAAAATAAAGAAAGAATAAATCTACGCACCACGCAAGAGAAAAAAAAGTATATAGCTATGGCAGCGGCATATAGCGGAACATCCTTAAGCTCCTTTCTACTTGAGTCTGCAGAACAGCGTGCCAAAGAAGTAATAGAGGCACAAACACGACTACAGTTAAGTGTAAAAGATTGGAATACATTTGCAGAAATACTGGACGAGACAGACATTAAAGACAGGCCTAGTCTCAAGGCATTAGTCAGAGAACACGCTGATGAACTTTCTTAATGTTATAACTATTACAGCGTAAACATGATAGAAATCAATTTTCGTGCGGTGTTACGGTACTAGATATTTATTTGCAAAAACAAGCGATGCAACATTCTAAGTCAGGCGTATCACGAACTTTTGTTCTCACAAACAATTCGCCAGAAATACAAGGCT
The DNA here is from genome assembly GCA_026988295.1 of Thiotrichaceae bacterium. Classification (GTDB taxonomy): domain Bacteria; phylum Pseudomonadota; class Gammaproteobacteria; order Thiotrichales; family Thiotrichaceae; genus Cocleimonas. Next base: position 630 of record JALSLM010000140.1, on the reverse strand, counting down.
ACTTTAGCCTGAGTATGGGAAGCATTGATAAATCAAACTTGCCAGATAAAATGCATAAAAAATTCCCACATTATCCACTTCCCATTGTACGACTAGCTCGTTTAGCTGTGGATCAATCACACCAAGGAAAAGGCATTGGAAAAAAACTATTAACACATGCTTTATATAAGTGTTATCAGCTATCAAATGAAATTGGTATGATTGCTATTGTGATTGATGCCAAAGATGAAAATGCCAAACAGTTTTATTTGCAATTTGAATTTGATAGCTTGCCTGACCAAGCATTAACGTTATGGTTACCTGTTGGAGCTTTAAGGAAGTTATTTGATTCAGGTTAAGGAAACCCTGATCAAGTCCAATTATTTTTAGCAAGCTAAATTCTAATCAACTTAGTCAGGGTTTCCTTAAATAAAATTTCGTTTTTATGAGTCTAAAAGCAAAAAACAGGTTCAGATCTTTGTTTTTTTACTACCTGAATCCGTGATGTCAATGCGGATAACAGGGCGTAAGATATTGGTTTAGCACGGGATTTAAAAAATCTTAGCTTCACCCATAGGTTAAGCGGGTATTTTTTAAACCCGTGATGAATCAATAGCTTGCGTTCTGTGCCGTAGTGACCTCACGGATTCA
>JALSLM010000139.1 GCA_026988295.1 Thiotrichaceae bacterium | reverse complement strand
GTTATGCACGAAAAAACTGTTGAACTCTTGAATAAGACGATTGGGGAAAACTAAAGGAATTAATTATGGAAGGATTTGTTGCACTCTATATTTTTATGCTAGCGGCGGTAACGGGTTATGAGCTTATCTCGAAAGTCCCCGTTATTTTACACACCCCACTGATGTCTGGTTCTAACTTTATTCATGGAATTGTTTTAGTCGGCGCGATGGTTGTACTAGGTAGTGCTGACCCTGATAACACGGCTGAACTTATCATTGGTTTTATCGCGGTTCTCCTTGCTGCTGGAAATGCAGTGGGTGGTTATGTCGTTACTGAGCGTATGTTACAGATGTTTAAGCCTAGCGAGAAAAATGTGAATAGTAGTAAAAAGGGAGGGCATTAATAATGGATATGAATTTAATCATTCAGATTGTTTATTTTATTGGTGCATTTCTCTTTATTCTAGGCTTGAAACAAATGGGTTCGCCCATAACTGCGCGACGGGGCATTGTCTGGGCAGGTATTGGTATGGTGATGGCGACATTAATTACCTATTTCCATCATGATGTTAATCAGAATTATCTCTGGATTACTCTAGCGATTGCTATTGGTGGTGTCATTGCCTATGTGAGTGGTAAGAAAGTTGCGATGACAGATATGCCACAAATGATTGCATTATATAATGGCATGGGCGGTGGTGCGGCAGCCGCCATTGCGGCAGTTGAGCTAATTAAATTAGAGCCAATGAGTTTTGTCATGCAGAGCTTGGCTGTATTGGGCGCATTGATTGGTACGGTTGCTTTTTCAGGTTCATTGGTTGCATTTGCCAAATTGCAGGGCTTAATGCGTGGTGTTATTCGTTTTCCCATGCAGCAATGGGTAAATGCCTTAGTTTTTGTTGTGGTCGTCACGATAGGTTTGGCGATTATTCTTAGTGGAAATGAGTATGCACTAACAACATTAACCGTATTTTTTGTGTTAGCACTGATCTTTGGTGTAATGATGACTGTGCCTATTGGTGGTGCAGACATGCCAGTGGTTATCTCTTTGTATAATGCACTGACTGGTCTTGCCGTAGGTTTTGAAGGCTATGTATTAGGCAACCCAGCTATGATGATTGCAGGTATTGTGGTTGGCTCTGCGGGAACATTGTTAACGCAGTTAATGGCTAAAGCAATGAATCGTCCTATTAGCAATGTATTATTCAGCAACTTCGGTGATGGTGGTGGCGGTGAGGCTGCCGCAGCTAGTGGTAGCATGAAAGAAATAGACTCAACCGATGTTGCAGTGATGATGGCTTTTGCCGAAAAAGTTGTGATTATACCAGGCTATGGTATGGCGGTCGCACAGGCTCAGCATAAAGTTTGGGAAATGACAAAACAGCTTCAAGAGCGTGGTGTTACGGTTAAATTTGCTATTCATCCTGTTGCTGGGCGTATGCCAGGACACATGAACGTGCTGTTGGCAGAAGCGGGTGTTCCTTATGATATTATTTATGATCTGGATGAGATTAATGATGAATTCCCAACTACAGATGTGGTGTTAGTGATTGGTGCTAATGATGTGGTAAATCCAGCAGCAAGAACTGATCCAAATAGTCCTATTTATGGAATGCCAATTCTGAATGCTGATTATGCTAAAAATGTAATAGTCGTTAAACGAGGCAAAGGAACAGGCTTCTCAGGAATTGAGAATCATCTATTCTTTGCAGACAATACTCGAATGCTATATGGTGATGGACAAGCTGTGGCAAATGATCTTGTTACTAGTCTAAAGGAGTTGTAAAAAACAAGCATTTTTATTGTAAATCAGGAAGATTTTTTTCTTGATTTTTCAGGAAAGCCTCTACAATGAGGCTTTTCTTTTGTTTGTTATTCACAGACTATTTTACTTTCGAGTGCTAAGCCTAAGATAACATCTGAATAGTATCTTTTTTCATATAAGTTCGACGTAACATGCTGATATTTAACAATTAAGAGAAAATTTTGATTTTCTTGTGGACTATTTTTTTATTGCTAAAATACAGCAACTTAGTTTAGTTTTACTACTTTAATCCACAAAGTTATCCACAGCTTTGTATTCTTTCTTTTAATCCCTACTGTTACTAAAAAATACAAAAAAAGGGGGGGATGGGTATATACTCTTTTATCAAACCAGACTTCAAACGGTAGCAGGTTTTAATGATAGAAAAAACCAATCAGGTGGTTCGAGTAGCCATTCAGAGACCTATTTATAAGTTGCTGGATTATAATTGGGGTCTTTCAACCGCAGCTTGTGTAGGCACCAGGGTTAAAGTCCCTTTGGGGAATACACAAATTACTGCTATTGTTGTTGAAACAGATGTAGAGAGTGAGTTTGAAAAACTAAAATCTGTTATTGAGCTAATTGATAAGAAAACAATGTTTGATGATTCAATGCTTTCTTTATTAAAATGGGCAAGTCATTATTATTTTTATCCCCTTGGTGAGGTTTTGTTTCATGCCTTGCCAGTTGCTTTGCGCAAAGGTCGGCAACTACCTAAAACCCAGTTGTGGAGTGCCAGTAAAGTTGCTTATTCTTTAAAAGATGATGCCTTAAAACGCTCCCCTAAACAATCTGCTCTACTGCAACTATTAAAAAATAGGGAGTATGGCAGACAAGAATTACAGCTTGCAATGGGTAATAACTGGAGAAATATCCTTAGGCAACTTGAACAAAAAGACCTTGTTGAGCGACGCGAGATAGATGATGAAGCGATAACACAAAACATACAGCCTTCTATTCCTGCAAAGCAACAAATAGAGCTAACAAAAGAACAAGCGGAATGTGTAGATGCTATCAATGCAGCTTTTCAAAAGGAAAAACCTAAACCTGTGCTATTGCATGGAATTACTGGTAGCGGCAAAACCGAGGTTTATTTACGATCTATAGAAGCAATTCTAAAAAATGCTAAGCAAGTATTGGTATTAGTCCCCGAAATTGGCTTAACACCACAGCTTCTCTATCGTTTTAAAGAACATTTTCCAGATTTGAATATTATTTCTCTGCATTCAGGTTTGAGTGCTGGAGAGCGTCTGCAAAACTGGTTAGGCGCAAAAACAGGCTTGGTCAATATTGTTATCGGAACTCGTTCAGCTGTATTCACACCGATGAAAAATCTAGGTGCAATTATTATTGATGAAGAGCATGACCCTTCTTTCAAACAGCAGGAGGGTTTTCTCTATCAAGGTCGTGATATGGCGATTAAACGAGCAAATCAACTTGGCATTCCGCTGTTATTGGGTAGTGCAACACCTTCGCTAGAATCTTTGTATAATGTAGAGCATCAAGGCTATGTTTATTTGCGCTTAAATAGCAGGCCAGGCAAGCGCTTATTACCTCAAATGGTGATTCACGATACCCGCCAATTAGCTCTCGATGCGGGCATTAGTAGTTTACTAATGAAAGAAATTCATCAACATATTGAAAACAAGCAGCAGGTCATGCTGTTTTTGAACCGCCGAGGTTTTGCCCCCATTTTAATGTGTCCAAAATGTGGTTGGCATGCAGCTTGCCAGCAGTGTGATATTGGAATGACCTACCATGCAGCGGCACGCAAAACAATTTGTCATCACTGTGGAAAAGAAGAGCCAGTGAAACCTATTTGCCCTGAATGTGGCAGTGATAGGCTTACGACACAGGGGCAGGGGACAGAACGCATTGAGCAAGTATTAAATACTCATTTTCCTAAAACTTCGGTAGTTCGCATTGATCGAGATAGTACTACACGAAAAGGATCATTAGAAAAAAAGCTGAAACAGGTGCACAGTGGTGAGCCTGTCATTTTGATTGGAACGCAGATGCTCACCAAAGGGCATGATTTTCCCAATTTAACTCTGGTCGGAATTTTGGATATTGATCAAGCTTTGTTTAGTATGGACTTCAGAGCGCATGAGCGACTCACTCAACAAATCATACAAGTGGCAGGTAGAGCCGGAAGAGGGGAAGTTAAAGGACGAGTGGTATTGCAAAGTTCACAACCGGAGCACCCCTTATTATTAAATTTATTATCACTAGGGTATTATCAAACAAGCAAAAATATACTGAACGAAAGATATTTGTGGAACTACCCACCTTATGGAGCACAGGCACTTATACGGGTTAGTTGTGACCGTGCTGAAGCAGGTTATAAGTTTCTGGATAAGTTGCATGCAGTATTGCAGCAATTATTACAACAACTATTAGATAATTTAAGCAAGTCTCAAAATGAAAATCAGATTGTTTTATTGGGACCGATTGCTTCTCCTTTAGCAAAGAGAGCAAATCGCTATCGTTTTCAGCTATTACTTTCAGCACCAAAACGAGGACTTTTGCACCATATTTTAAAGAAGGCATTAGCTCATTTACTTGTATTTAGAAAAACGGGAGGTGTTCGCTGGAGTATAGATGTCGATCCTACTGATTTTTTATAATGGTATTAATAAGTTATATCCTATTTGTCATATTGGATTAAAATAACCTTGTAAGTATAAGAGAATAATGGCAATATTATATTGTTCTTGTGGAACTAAATGTCAATATAAAAGTCAATCTAAGGGCTAAGAGAAAATAATCAGATTGAGATCGTTATAATATTTTTATACGAGTCAACGTGGCTTGTGATGAATGAATATCTCAGTTAATTAAAAATGGAAGAGAGAAATGTACAAGGATTTTAAAAAAACTGAATCACTAGATACGGGCTTTGTGGGTGGAAGCGGTATTGTTTGGATGTTCTCAGGAATAGTCATCGGGTTGCTCGTAGGTTTAGGGATGTATTATTTCTCAAATCTAAATACAAATAGAACACTCAGTGCTACGGAAATGACGCAAGCATCTGAACAACGACTTATAAAACAGGGGCAACTTAATCAACGTCCTGATCCAAATCAGCTTGCCTCCTCTACTGATCAAGCATCGCCACAAGCTAGTTCTGCACAGGGCGGTTCTACACAAGCACAGATGAAAAATCTTTCATTAGTTGATGAGGCAAATAGAACTCAGCCACCTGAAAATAAAAAATCAGATACAAATTTTAGCTATTATGCTGTTTTGCCAAGCCTTGATGTGCCTGTTGGTTCTGTTAAAGCAATAGATATTAGAGATAGCGCTAGAGATAGAGTAGGTACTGCACATGTTAGTGTATTAAAAAAGCAACCTAAAGAAAATACTGCTCCTCAAAAAAGCAAAGCTAAGGGTAAAAACAAGGCTTCTGAAAAAAATAGAAAGGGAAAATACTTTCTACAAATCGCATCATTCAAGCGTAAAAGTAGCGCAAATGTTGCACTTCGTGCATTATCAAAGCGAGGAGTAAAAGCAAGTATACAAAAAAAGAAAATTAGTGGTCGTTTGTGGTATCGTATTAGTGCGGGGTCGTTAAATAAAGTTACCGCTAATCGTTGGAAAAAGAAAGCTGAAAAATTAGGACATAAACCAAGGTTGATTCAGCTAAAGAAATAATTCGGAGTACTTGTGACCAGAATAGGGAATGATCGAAATGCATTGGGGTTTAGTGAAAATAAGCTGATTCCTAGCCTGATGCAGGGGCAGATAATTTACCTCTTTAAAAATAAGGCGTTGGGTGTTTGGAGTAATATACTGCTTTCTAGCATTCTATTCTTCTTTCTATCAACGCACCTACCAGAAAAATATTTATTTTTACTGCTTTGGCTTGGCTTAATTATTTCCTTAAGCATCGCTCGCTATATCATAGGCTTTAATTTTAAATACCACCATCAATATTCCCAGTCTGAATTAACGAGCTGGGCTAATAAGCATGTTTTTTTTACCGTTTTGCTGAGTACAATTTGGGGTTCAGCAGGCGTGGTATTTTTCCCCAATGAATATCCTTATCTGATTTTACTGATAATGCTGTTGTTTAGCGTTTTGCTAGTAGCCATACCAACCTTAGCTGCTTCGCGCCTTGCCTATGTTTTTCAGGTGTTGGTTACTCTCCTTCCTATCACTGTCATGCTTATTCTAACTAGGCAGCCAGGTTATGATTTGCTTTCTATAGCAACCATTACCCTAGGAATAACCTTATTGTTAGCTTCAAGCTTTATTTATCATTTATTATTTGATCTACAAAAAAATAGCATTACTTTGCAACAACTGGCTGATACTGATCAATTAACTGGATTGGCGAATCGCCGTCACTTTGAACGCAAATTTAAAGATGAATGGCGCAGAGCAATGCGTGCAAAAACACCTGTTTCACTATTAATTATTGATATAGATTTCTTTAAACTATACAACGATGTGAATGGTCATCAACGCGGTGATGAATGCCTTAGAGAAATATCGCGTGCACTAGCATCTATTACTAATCGTCCCGCTGATTTTGCAGCACGTCATGGTGGTGAAGAATTTGTGGTATTACTACCTACCACAAAACAAGAGGATGCTACGATGCTCGCAGAGCGTTTGCGCAGAAAAATTGAAGCTCTCAATATTGATTTTCCTGAATCTGAATATGGCATAGTGACAGTGAGTGTTGGTGTCTCGTGCTGTGAGCCTACGTGGGATGCGGCAACAAGTGATAAAGAATCAGAGAGTGAACAAAAAGTAGTCTTCCCTGCGATGTTATTAACTGCGGCTGATAATGCTTTGTATGTTGCAAAGCATCAGGGTAAGAATAGAATTTCTGAGCAAGGCTGTGGCGATCATAAGTTATCTAGTATACTTCATGAGCAGACATTAAAAGACGAAAATAAGAATAAAAATAATATGGAAGACGAGCTTAAACCTGTCTAAACTTGTTGGAGTACTAATCTGTAGGTCGGATTAGCGATAGCGTAATCCGACAAATTGTGTCGCCCTTTGTAACCCATCCCCCCCTTTTTTTATATATACCTGAATCCGTGAGGCTACTACGGCATGATGAACAAGTTATTGATTCCACAGCGGTTAAAAAAATACCCGCTTAACCTATGGGTGAAGCGGGTATTTTTTTATTCCACTGTGAAACCAATACCTTATCCCTCATATCTGCATTAGTCTCACGGATTCAGGATATATTTTATAGCCCGTGTTTATGTTCTTAGCATTTTTATTGTAAGCCCTCCTATGAAACGATTGTATCAGTTATTGAAACTAAGCCGTGCTTCGCATCGCTTTAAACTATTGCGTGAAGTTCGTCAACTCGAACGTCTTAAAAGAAATAATACTGCAAAAACAAATCAATGCGGTCAAGAGGAACAATACAAAAATGCCTATAAAAAAATTAAAAATAAAATATCAGCTTCAATAAAGCAGAAACAGCAACGACTAGAAAAACTGCCTAAACCTGAATATCCTGATCTGCCTGTTGCTGATCGACGTGATGAAATTATTAAAACCATTGCAGAAAATCAGATAACCATTATCTGTGGTGAAACAGGTTCTGGTAAAACCACACAGCTACCTAAAATGTGTCTCGAACTAGGTCGTGGTGTTGATGGCATTATTGGACATACCCAGCCACGCAGAATTGCCGCTCGCAGTGTTGCTGCACGAATAGCCGAAGAACTTAAAACCGAATTAGGTTCTGTAGTGGGCTATAAAGTACGTTTTCATGATCATACAAATGAAAATAGTTATATCAAATTAATGACGGATGGCATCCTGCTGGCAGAGATTCGTAATGATCGTTACCTGAATCAATATGATACGCTGATCATTGATGAAGCCCATGAGCGTAGCTTAAATATAGATTTTATTATTGGCTACCTGCGTTGGTTATTGCCCCGCCGTAAGGACCTGAAAGTTATTATTACCTCAGCAACAATTGATCCTCAACGGTTTGCCAAACACTTTAACTTTGGCGGACAAAATGGAAAAGGAGACGCACCAATTATTGAGGTGTCTGGGCGTACCTTTCCTGTAGAAATTCGCTATCATTCCCTGCTTCCAGATGAATCTAGCAAAGGACAGCAAGAGGATAAAGAAGAAGCTAAAGAAAAAGATATGCTTCAAGCGATTGTTGATGCCAGTGATGAACTCATGGCTGAGTCTCCTGGTGGTATTTTAGTATTTTTATCGGGTGAACGTGAAATCCGCGAAGCCAGTGAAGCCTTGCGAAAGCATCATAAACCCAGTGTTGAAATTCTTCCCTTATTTGCGCGACTCTCATCGGCTGAACAAAATAAAATATTTCATCCAACGGGGGCAAGACGCATTGTGTTATCTACCAATGTTGCCGAAACCTCACTGACTGTTCCTGGAATTAAATACGTTATTGATACCGGCTTAGCGCGAATTTCACGTTATTCTTGGCGTTCAAGAGTGCAGCGTTTGCCCATCGAGAAAATCTCGCAGGCTTCAGCCAACCAGCGTTCGGGGCGTTGTGGACGCACCAGTGATGGTATTGCAATTCGCCTATATTCTGAAGATGATTATCTATCACGCTCAGAATTTACCCTGCCAGAAATTCAGCGCACCAATCTTGCCTCAGTTATTCTGCAACTTGCCTCACTCAATCTGGGTGATGTGTATAAATTCCCCTATGTTGAAGCCCCTGATGCAGGCATGATTCGTGATGGCTATAAATTGTTATTTGAATTGGGTGCAGTAACCGCTGCTCGCGGTGACAATATCAAAATCACACCAGTAGGACGTGAGCTTGCACGATTGCCGATTGACCCGCGTTTAGGGCGCATGTTATTAGCTGCTAATGATCAGGGCGTTATGGATGAAGTTTTGGTGATTGTTAGTGCGCTTGCGATTCAAGATGTACGCGAACGCCCAATGGATAAACAACAGGCATCTGATCAAAAACACAGCCGTTTCAAAAATGATCAGTCTGATTTTATTAGCCTGCTAACTCTTTGGGATTATTACCATGATAAAAATGGTGAACTATCACAGGGGCAACTTCGCAAATTATGTCGCCGTGAATTCCTCTCTTATATGCGTCTGCGAGAATGGAATGAAACCTATCGACAGTTAAGAATGAGCCTTAAAGATACTAACTTCTCTAAAAAAGTTGAAAAAAAGGGGGGGATGGGTTCTAAACAAAAACAGCAAAAGAATAAACTAATATCCGCCAAAGCAAAGGTGGCAGAAGGCATTGATACTGAAAAATATCTTGATAAATACAATCAAATTCACCAAAGCTTGCTAACAGGCTTATTAAGTAACATCGGTTTTAAAGAAGAAAATCAAGAATATCAGGGCGCAAATAATCGAAAGTTCTATATATTCCCCGCTTCAGGCTTGCGAAAAAGTGCGCCTAAATGGGTGATGGCAGCAGAGGTTGTTGAAACCTCACGCCTATTTGCGCGCACAGTTGCTAAGATTCAGCCGCAGTGGATAGAGTATTCAGCAAAGCATCTGCTGAAATACAATTATAGCGAGCCTCGCTGGGAGAAACGCGCCGCACAAGTGGCGGCTGATGAACGCAGCAGTCTTTATGGAATCACCATTAATCCACGTAAACGAGTTAATTTTGGACCAATTGATGCGCTTGTTTCACGCCAGATTTTTATTCGCCATGCTCTAGTTTATGGTGAATACAACTGTAAGGCTGAGTTTTTTCAACACAATCGCAAATTGATTGAAGAAGTCGAAAATCTTGAAGCAAAATCACGCCGCCGTGATATTCTGGTGGATGAAGAAATTCTATATGATTTCTACGATAAACTCATTCCTGAAAATATTTACAGCGGTCCCGCCTTTGAAAAGTGGCGTAAAACCTATGAGAGAAGCCACCCCAAAGGATTGATGTTGACACGCGATTATCTGATGCAACGTGATGATTCGCATGTACGGGGTGAGCAATACCCTGATCACCTGAATGTGGCAGATATGGTTTTACCACTGAGTTATCACTTTGAGCCAGGCTCAAATAATGATGGGGTCACTGTTCGTATACCCGCTGCCGCACTGAATCAGCTATCAGCCACTGATTTTGACTATCTTGTTCCTGGAATGTTAGAAGAAAAAGTCATCGAGTTTATACGCGGTCTACCAAAACAAATACGCAAACAATTTGTCCCAGTACCAGAATACGCCAAAGCCTGTATTGAAGCAATAATGGCAGATCAGCCCATTGTTGAAGCCATTAGTCAGTCATTAAAGCGCATGACAGGTTGTACTATTGATGAAGATTTATTGCACAATCATAGCTTTAGTGATCACATGCAAATGCGTTACGAGGTGGTAGATGAATCAGGAAAAATCATCAAAGCAGGGCGAGACCTAGAAAAGCTCAAAAAAACCGTGGGTTTTAATAGCCATGCCAAAAATATTCACAAAAGCTCCAAAAATAGTATTGAGCGAGAAGATATTCAAACATGGGATTTTGAAGCACTGCCAGAGACTGTACTCACCAATGTGGCTGGTCTGAAAATCAAAGCATGGCCAGCACTTGTGGACAAAGGAAACTCGGTAGCCATCAAATTATTTGATTCACCCCAGCAAGCACAACAACAAACAGGCTTGCTAAGGTTGATTTTATTGCACTTTAAAGAAGATAAAAACAAACTACTTCGCTCACTTCCTGATATTCACCAACTCTGTTTGTTTTATAACTCAACAGGAAAGTGTGATGAACTAAAGCAGAGCATAGTAAAAAACACCTTTCGATTAACCTTTATAAAAAATAAATTATCAGCCCGTCAATACGGTAGTCAAGTTGATAAGGCGTTGTTTTTAACTGCTCTTGAGAAAAATAAAAGTGAGTTAAGTGCCACTCTAAATGAAATAACCCAGCAGCTTAAAATTGCACTAGCCCTTAATCACGACATCCGCAAACAGCTAAAAGGCAATATTGACTTATCCCTACTGGAAACTTTCAACGATATTAAAGAACAGCTACAGAGCTTGGTCTACCCAAGTTTTCTTGATGAATTAACACTTAATGAATTACGTCAATATCCACGTTATTTAAAAGCCATACTCAGGCGACTAGATAAACTAAAAGGTGATGCTCACAAAGACCGTGGTTTACAGGTACAAATTCAGCCATTATGGGAAGACTACAGAAAATTACTCAAAAAACAAGGGATGACACCAGCATTGCAAGAATACCGCTGGATGCTAGAAGAGTTTAGAGTATCACTATTTGCACAAGATTTAGGGACAGCATACCCCGTTTCAGCCAAGCGTTTATCAAAGCACTTTAATGAGCTAAAAAAGACATTTTGATAGTGTTATTTGATAGCGTTAATCATCACTGAAAAAATGTAAAAAAAGGGGGGGATGGGTATACTCAGTTATTAAACATTATTATGCTTGCCAAATCTGTCGCTAAATTCTAATCAACTTATTCCATGCACGTTTCTAAGCTACTTCCATTTTTATATGCGCTTCTTCTAAATCATAATCAGCTTGCAGTCCCATCCAGAACTTTTCACTCATATCAAAATACTTTGCCAGCCTTATTGCAGTATCAGCACTGATACCACGTTTTTTCAAAACGATTTCATTGATCCGTCTAGGTGGCACAGATATGGCATTCGCTAAAGCTGTTTGGCTTAATTCCATCGGCTTTAAAAACTCTTTAAGAAGAATTTCACCTGGATGTATATTATCTAATTTATTCATGTTTTTATCTCACTAGTGATAATCCACAATTTCAACATCTAATGCGCCTTCATCCCAGATAAAACAGATACGCCATTGTTGATTAATTCTAATGCTGTGTTGGTCTATTCTATTTCCTTTTAAAGCTTCTAATCTATTTGCAGGAGGAGCTCGTAAGTCTTTAAGGTCAACCGCATTATTCAGCATTCTTAATTTACGACGTGCAACATTCTGAATAGTTTGAGGGAGTTTTCGAGAAACTTCACCTTGGTATATCTTCTCAGTTTCATTGCATTTGAAGCTTTTAATCATTCAGATAGTATAACGCATAACGTTATACGTAACAAATATTGGCTTGATGGATAAAGTAACTTAATCAGGTTTTCCTTAATCCAACTAACTATCGTACTTTGTCGGATTACACTATCGCTAATTCGACTTACAAAAACACAGATTTAACCCACCATCAGCTAAGTAATCTCTCTCAAGCTTGGAAATGATTAAAAACTCTGTGGCTCTCTGTGTTATTAAAAAATGTAAAAAAAAGGGGGGATGGGTAATATACTCTGTTATGGAAACACCCTGATCAAGTCCAATTATTTTTAGCTTGCCACTTATTTTTATAGTTTTTTTAAGCTATGTTTATACAATGAATTATTCTGATATTTTAAAATCCTTACAACAGGCTTCCAGCTTTGATCTTTATCGTCTTAAGGTTGCTATTTCGCATCAATTAGAGTTACCAGATCGAATTCGAGCTATCCGTGAGCAACTTCATGTTGGGCAAGAAGTTGAAATATTTAACGAAGATAATAATGGAGCAGAAATGGCGCTTATCCGAAAATTTAATCCAACAACTGTTGCGATAATTTTAAATGATGATAAGTCGCGTTGGAGAGTTCCATATTATTGGATTAACTTGGAAGGTGTGAACACCCAGCTTAAAAATACGGCTAAAAAAGGCATTGAAAAGAATGTGCTATCAATAGGTGAAACAGTAGGTTTTCGTAAACGTGATGGGCATGAGATTTATGGTGAGATAATACGATTAAATCCAAAGACAGTAACACTGAAAACAGGGCAGGGCGAATGGCGTGTAGCCTATGGCTTGTTATTTTCAGTGGTTGATTCTTCAATCGTTCATACCACCTATATTACAAA
>JALSLM010000138.1 GCA_026988295.1 Thiotrichaceae bacterium | reverse complement strand
AATTATTGCTCGCTTTAGCGCGTCTCAACAAAAAATATAAACTCTGGGGAAAAGCCAAAGCAAATTATAATACCAGCTTAAATTTATCTCCCGCTGCCTCTGTATATCTGGAATTTGCAGAATTACTTGAAGAACTAGATGAAAAAGAAAATGCACAAATCTGCTATAAACTAGGTCTTAAATATACGATTAACAAAAAAGGCAAAATCCTAAACCTCAAACCTGCAAGAAAAGCAGATTCAGTAGCAGCCGTTACGCCAGATATTGATGAAGCAAACTTCTCAATTTAACACTACAACATTGTTTGATGGAGTACTCTGCGTACTCCAATATTAGAAAAAATGTAAAAAAAGGGGGGGATGGGTATTTGTAAGTTTGTATTTGTATTTTAACTTAATCTAATCATACTGACTATCTTTCCAAAAACGCATTGCGGAAAATACATCAGCAGAATTAGTTAGTTGCTTACCTGTTTTTGCTGCAACTCTATCCATTACATCTGCTTGATCGGTGCGTAAGAATGGGTTGGTTTTTAACTCTTGTGACAATAAAAAAGGCACTGTTGCCTGATCTGAATCAATCAATGCCATCGCCGCTGCTTCATGCTTAATAATATCCTGACTTTCTGGCTCGACCCATTTAGCAAAACCGATATTATCCAAAGTATATTCATGCGCACAATAAATAAGCGTATCTTCAGGAAGTTTTTTAATACGTTGCAATGAATCATGCAAATCATTAAATGTCCCATCAAAGACACGCCCACAGCCACTAGCGAATAAAGTATCACCACAAAATAGCTTTTGATCACCATAATAGGCAATATGCCCAGAAGTGTGACCTGGCACATTCATCACCCGAAAACTAGCATTAATTTGATCAAAGGCAAGCTCTTCTCCACCCATTAAAGGATGAGTCAATGATTTAAAACCAACACTAGCTGGTCCATAATTTGGGGGTCGAGAGTTTTCTTTAAGCAATTCATATTCACTCGCAGGACCATAGACTGGAAGTTCAGGGTATTTTTCTAATAACTTAGGAACTCCATTCGCATGATCATAATGAAAATGAGTAATAAAGATGGCAATAGGCTCGATTTTCTCTGCTTCAAGCGCATTAATAACAGGAGCAGCATCGCCAGGGTCTACAATAATCGCATACTGCTTTTCCTCATCACAAATTAGCCAGATATAGTTGTCAGAGAAAGCAGAGACAGTAATAATGTAAGTCATATTAAATAAGGGATTCGTTATGTATTCAGGAACACTATATATCATTTCTGCACCATCAGGGGCAGGAAAAACAAGTCTTATATCCAAACTACTGGAAAATATAGAGCAAACAGAAATGGCCGTTTCGCATACCACCCGACAACCCCGCGAAGGTGAAACAAATGGTAAGCATTATCACTTTGTAAGCGAAGAAGACTTTCTAAACGAGGTGCAAAACAATAATTTTTTGGAACACGCCAATGTCTTTGGAAATTATTATGGAACATCCAAAAAAGCTGCTGATACCCTTCTACAAAAAGGTGTTGATGTGATACTAGAAATTGACTGGCAAGGTGCGCAGCAAGTACGAAAATTAGTGCCTGAAGCCTATTCTATTTTTATTCTGCCACCATCTCTCGAAGAATTAGAAAGACGTTTACGGGGCAGAGGCACAGACACTGATGAAGTTATCGCAAAACGCCTGAGCCAATCCCGTGCTGATATTGAACACTACAATGAATTTGATTATATAGTGATTAATGATGATTTTGATCAGTCAGTCCAGCTACTAGCCAGCATCTTTTACGCCAACCGTGCCAGACTAGAAAAGCAACAGATAACAAATAAAACCTTATTAGATAATTTTCGTTGAGGCTGAGTTTGAGCTATGTAGCCCAATAAGTTTGATTTGACAAAGACAAAGACAAAGACAAAGAAAACTTGTAGATTATACAGATACCCCCACAACCATCATTCCCGCATGTACCACCACAACCGTCATTCCCGCATGTTTTTAGCGGGAATCTTGCTATACATGCACGCAATTCACACAGAAATTCAAACAGATCCCCGCTTAAAACATGCGGGGATAACGGCAAACAAAAAGGGAGGGGGATGGATTGCTATAAATAGCTTAGCTAAGTTTCAAATAAACCTTACCATCTTCTACTTTACTGTCATAAACATTAGTACAGCCTTCATCTGCTCCTAATGCTTCTCCTGATTTTAGGCTTATTTTCCAGTTGTGTAGCGGGCATGTTACCGAATCTCCATGCATTATGCCTTGTGATAAAGGGCCATCCTTGTGTGGACAGGCATCTTTGATGGCATAAATGGTATCGTCTTTGCCTCTAAATATGGCGATTTTCGCGGTGTCTGTTTCAACAACGCGCGACCCTAATACGGGGATTTCTTCTAGCTGTGTTACTTCTAACCAATTACTCATTTGTCTATTCTCTCTTTTATACCCATCCCCCCCTTTTTTTAACTATTTTAAAATAATTAAAAAAAGGGGGGGGATGGGTTATATATATACTTACTACGCCTTTTAACTATACCTGAATCCGCATTGACCTCACGGATTCAGGCTATATCTAGTGATACAACTAAACCTTGGCAACAGCTTTGATTTTTATATTCTTAAATTGATGCTCATCTGCACCATCAGCATGTTTTTTCCAAGGGTCTATTTGTGCTGGCTTTTGTGATACTAAGAAACGCTCATGTAGGATTTTACGGTTCTCTGCATCATCCAAAATGGCGGCTTTTATTTTATCTAAACCAACACGCTCTATCCAAGGCGCAGTACGTTCAAGGTAGTGTGCATCTTCGCGGTAGAATTGAGCAAACGCACCTGCAAATTCTAAAACTTCTTCTTCAGTATCTACTTTGGTTAAAAAGTCAGTTACACGAACTTTTATACCGCCATTTCCACCCACATGCAGTTCATAACCTGATTCGACACAAACCACACCAAAGTCTTTTATAGTGGCTTCAGCACAGTTACGGGGGCATCCTGATACGGCTAGTTTGTATTTGTGCGGCATCCATGAACCCCAAGTGAGTTCTTCAAGTTTTACGCCTAAGCCTGTTGAGTCTTGTGTACCCATGCGACACCAAGTATCTCCCACACAGGTTTTACAGGTTCGCATAGCTTTACCATAAGCATGACCTGAGACAAAACCCGCTTCTGATAAATCTTTCCACATGGCGGGTAAATCTTCTTTTTGAATACCAAACATATCAATGCGCTGACCACCTGTGACTTTCATTTCAGGCACATTAAATTTTTCGGCGACATTGGCAATCGCATGTAAATCTGCTGGTGTACACATACCACCAAACATACGTGGAACAACGGAATAAGAACCATCTTTTTGGATATTTCCATGTGCGCGCTCATTAATAAAGCGAGATTCAGGATCATTATATTCAGGATATTCACACAGTAGATAATAGTTAGTTGCTTGACGACAAACGGCACAACCATCTTCCGTATTCCATGACAATGTGCGACGGACTTCTTCATGATTTTTAAGACCGTGTTTGCGTATCCCATCACGTACTTCATCATGAGTTAAGTCGGTACAGCCACACATGGGCTTTTTGCTTGGAGCTTGCGAATAATCGCCACCTAGAGTGTGAGCAAGTATTGACTCAACTAAGCCCGTACAAGAGCCACAAGAGGCTGATGCTTTGGTATGGGCGCGTACATCATCCAGTGTAAATAATTTTTTCTCGGTGATTGCTGACACAATATCACCCTTAGAAACACCATTACAGCCACAAATTTCGGCATCATCTGCCATTGCTGCTACGCGGGTTTCATCTCCATGACCTGCATCACCTAAGTGAGCTTGACCAAATAGAATGGTGCTACGGAAGTCTGAAATATTGGTTTCATCCTTCATCATCTGGAAATACCATGTGCCGTCTATGGTATCGCCATACAAACATGCGCCAATAATCACATTGTCGCGTATCACTAATTTCTTATAAGTGCCACTGGCAACATCATGGAATAACAACTCATCTGTATCGTCATCACCATGAAAGTCTCCTGCTGAAAATAAATCGATGCCAGTAACTTTTAGCATGGTAGAAGTCATTGTGCCTTCGTAGCGTGCATAACCCAATTCAGCCAAATGGTTTGCGGCAACTTTTGCTTGCTCGAATAAGGGAGCAACTAATCCATAGGTTATGCCTCGATGTTGCACACATTCACCCACAGAATAAATATTGGGATCAAAGGTTTGCATGGTATCGCTAACAACAATACCGCGTTCACAATGAATTTTAGCAGCCTCTGCAAGCTCAAAGTTTGGCTTAATGCCAACTGCCATCACCAAAAGATCGGCATCAACGGTTGTACCGTCGGTAAATTTTAAACCCGTAACGCGCTCATCACCCAAAATTTCTTCGGTTTGATGATCCATTAAAAATTTCATGCCCTTTTCTTCTAAGGACTTTTGCAGCATGTCGGCTGCGGGCTTATCAAGCTGACGCTCCATCAAGCTATCCATGAGATGCACAACGGTTACATCCATGCCCTGCTTCATCAAACCATTAGCGGCTTCAAGCCCTAACAGACCACCACCGATAACAACAGCTTTTTTATAATGCTCTGCTGCCTCAATCATTGTGTCAACATCTTTGACATCACGAAAACCAATGACACCGTATTTATCAGCACCAGGTAATGGCAACATAAACGAGGTAGAACCCGTTGCAATCAAAAGCTTATCATAAGGTACGACTGTGCCATCTTCAGCGGTTACTTGTTTTTTTGTGCGATGAATCTCTGTAACTTTTTTGCCTTTTTCGAAGCGGATATTATTATCCTTGTACCAGCTATCATCATTGAGCATCACTTCTTCAAGCGTTTTTTCATTGGCCAACACGGGTGAAAGCATAATACGATTGTAGTTACCGTAAGGCTCATCACCGAACACTGTGATATTGTATTTCTCAGGCTCAAGTTTTAATAACTCTTCAATAGTGCGCATACCCGCCATGCCGTTACCCACTAAAACCAGATTTTGTCTTGAATTTTGACTCATGCTAAATCCTGTTGCTAAATATAATGCCTCTAGTTATGCAAAAAACATGCCAACTAAAAACATCATTCAGAAACATACACAATAAGCTTTTATTTTAATAGTTTGAAATAGCTCGTTGCTTGCCTTATTTCGGTAGCTGCTTAAACTTATGTTTTTGTAGGTCGAATTAGCAATAGCGTAATCCGACAGATCGCTGCACTAAATAATCTAAGCCACACCTTATGCTGTAGAACTCGCACCATATCAATGCATTCTAATATTAGAACGCATCATTAAGGAAACCCTGATCAAGTCCAATTATTTTTAGCTTGCTAAAACTGCCGATATTTTCCATGAAGATCGACTTAATCAGGATTTCCTTAGTGAGAGCATAAACCAGAAAAACTTTAGATATCCACCCAGTCTCTAGGCTTAAGAAAATACTCATAGAGTCGTGCTTCTTCGCTATCTTTTGTGGGCTGCCAATTATATTTCCATTTCACTAAGGGCGGCATAGACATTAAAATTGATTCTGTGCGTCCACCAGACTGCAAACCAAATAAAGTACCACGATCATAGACTAGATTATATTCCACATAGCGTCCGCGACGATAAAGCTGAAAATCTCGCTGTTCCTCTGTATATGCCAATGATTTTCGCTTAGAGACTATCGGCAAATAAGCATCACAATAGCTATCCCCAACACTTTTGATAAATTCAAATGATTTTTCAAAACCCCATTCATTTAAGTCATCAAAAAATAAGCCCCCTATTCCTCGTTGCTCATCTCGATGTTTTAGATAAAAGTATTCATCACACCATTTTTTATAGCGTGGATAAACATCCTCCCCAAAGGGCTGACAAGCCTGTTGCGCGGTTTTATGCCAGTCTCTGCAATCCTCATCAAAACCATAATAAGGCGTAAGATCATAACCTCCGCCAAACCACCAAACCGCTTCTTCACCCTGTTTTTCTGCAATAAAAAAGCGCACATTAGCATGTGAAGTTGGAATCATTGGATTTTTAGGATGAATCACCAGCGAAACCCCCATTGCCTGAAAACTTCTACCCGCAAGTTCAGGTCTATGAGCAGTCGCAGACGCTGGCATTTTATCACCAAAGACATGGGAGAAATTCACCCCACCCTGCTCTATAATATTGCCATCAACCAATAGCCGTGTGCGCCCACCACCTGTCATAGCTGGTTTATCAGGGTCTATTTCACGCTCCCAAATATCATCAACAAAAACAGCACCAGCATCTTCCATTTCAAGTTTTTGACAAATTGAATCCTGTAAACTTAGCAGGTAATCCTTAACTGCCTGAGTATCTGGTTGAGACATATTATTTCCTATGAAAAAGTATAAAAAAGGGGGGGGATGGGTTTTAATAGCTTCCCTATCTAAGAAACAATATACCAACTCCCAACAACTATTTTCCAACAACTATGAAATTTATCAAAAGGGCATTATTCCTAGCAAGTATCACTATTACACCTGTTGCTGTTTATATTAGCAACCCTTTTGAGATACCAACTGAAAACATTCGACCACGTATTTTAGGGCATGATATTTACCGCATTCCCAGTAAATCTATGTTACCTACATTAGCACCTGATGATTATATTATTGTTTCAAATGTAGCTTATCAAAATGCCCTCCCAAAAAAAGGTGACATCATTGTTTTTAAAAGAATTAGCAAAAAAGACAGCACCAAGACAATTCCATATATCAAACGTGTCATTGCTATGGCGGGCAATACCATAAAAATTAAAGATGGCGTTGTCTTGGTTAATGACCAGCCTCTCATCGAAGACTACATAAAACCTGAAAATACACAACGCCCCTATTCGCGCTTTCAACCAACAAGAACCGTACCTGATGGAATGGTATTTGTTTTAGGTGATAACCGAGATAACAGTGCAGACAGCCGAATTTTTGGCTTTGTAGCCATTATTGATATTATTGGTCAGGCAACAACCCTAATTGCCGGCAAAAATAAACGCTTTTGGAGGCAACTAAAATGAACGGTATTTTTATCACAGGAACAGATACCAATGTAGGAAAAACATGGGTAGGCAAAGAATTAATAAAACTGCTCTGCACAAGAGGTATTAATGTTACCCCACGCAAACCTATTGAATCTGGTTGGACAGAGCATGAAATCACACAAACAGATGCATGGATTTTAGCCAATGCGGCAAATAAAACAGAGACCCTTTCCAAAGTTTGCCCGCACCGATTTAAAACACCTGTTTCACCCGATAGAGCCGCTAAATATGAAGGCATATCACTAAAACTTGAGACACTAAGACAAAACTGTATCGCAAATATCGACACACAATCTTTTCTTTTTGTAGAAGGAGCTGGAGGCTTTTACTCCCCCCTATGCTCAGATGCACTCAATGCCGATTTAATGACCGCTCTTAATTTACCCATCATACTAGTAGCTGAAGACAAACTTGGTTGCATCAACCACGTTTTGCTCACTATTGAAGCAATCAAAAGAAAAAAGCTGTCATTGCTCGCAATAGTTTTAAATAAAATAAATAATTGCGAGAACAATAGCGAAAGTACCCACAAAAACAAGCTTATGGATAACCACGCAGACCTGACAAAATTAACAAACCACCCTATTATCTCGGTTGCTTATAACAAAGATAATAACAAGGCTTTCAATAACCTATGTAATCTGTGTATCAAGTGAAAACAGCATGAATCTATTAGATATATTAATCCCTCTTTATTTGCTTATTACGCTCGGTTATATCCTCAAAAAATACCAATTCCCAAATCAAGATTTTTGGCCTGGAATCGAGCGCATGACCTACTATGTGCTTTTTCCCACACTTATTTTTGTTGCCTTGCTCAAAGCAGAAATTAATCTTGAGCTAATTACAAAAGTCTTTATTGTCATCAGCATCCCCGCTTTTTTATCGGGATTATTTCAGTGGTTAGGTTTTCTCTCACCTAATTTAAGCAAAGCAACCTTCTCATCAATGTTTCAAGGAGCGGTTCGCAATAACACAATGGTCTCATTAGTTATAGCCGCATGGCTTGTTCCATCAAATGGCTTAGTGATCATGGCACTTATTATTCTCATTATGGTTCCTTATAACAATCTAAGCTCCATATACATCCTACTACGCTACGGCAATACAGAAGGCAATGCACCAACCCAAAAAACACTCTGGCTAAACATAATCAAAAACCCACTCATCATTGCCTGTATCTTGGGTTTAAGCCTAAATATACTAGAAGTAAAACTCGCAAAACCCTTAGTAAATACAGCCGATTTTCTAGGCAGAAGCGCCCTACCCTTTGCATTATTAGCAGTAGGAGCAGGCTTAAAATTTGGCTCACTATTTGAAAAAAAACTAGCAATAACACTTTCCAGCTTTGCCAAACTCATTCTCACACCTTTACTAAGCTGGGGTCTATGTATCCTATTTGACGCAGGCGCAGACCTAACAAAAGTAGCCCTTATATTTAGCGCAATGCCAACAGCAGTTTCATCCTACATACTAGCCAAACAAATGGGAGGAGATGCCGACACAATGGCACAAATTATAACCATCCAAACCCTACTAGCCGCACTCAGCATCCCCGTATTTTTATTTATTGCACAGCAGTATTAGTGATTAAGTGGGCAAGTTTTTAATATGGAGGTGTCTATGGAGGTGTCTATGGAGGTGTCTATGGAGGTGTCAGGTCTTGCCTTTTGATGTTTTCGAACTATGGAGGTGTCAGGTCTTGCCTTTTGATGTTTTTATAATTCTACTGATTCTAGAATAATGCAAGCTATAGTGCGCGCCTATTTCTTTCATACTATATCCACCACTCTCATAAGAAAGTTTTATTGCCTCATTTCGGTTTGATGCTTGCTGTTCATACCATGCTAATTCCTTAGCTTTCTCTTTTCGTTGTGATTTTGGTATCTCACTCAAATCTTTTTTTTGATCTATATTACTCAGCATTTGACTGACGTATGCTTCATCGCCTAAAAATACTTGGTTTTGGAGTGACTCCCAAGGTGATGGTTGATTTTTCCCTTGAGTTACAAATTCAATATATTTCTTTTGAGCTATTCCTCGTTTTTTAGAAAATGCGGATAATAACCATTCAGTGGTTAGCCAAGCGTCATTACTTAACATGCCAGCTGTTTTACGATAGCTACTCCACGGCCATTCTTTTACTTCTCTGACCATTCTTGCTCTTACTGGATTTAATACGATATATCGAGCCAACTCTAATAAGTAACTTTCTTTTTGTACTAGCACTGCTTTATATCTACCTTGAAAAACATGCCCGACTTTACCATGATAACGATTTGTTATTTGAGTATACACGCCATTAAGCTGCCTCATTCCTTTACTCAAATTGCCATCAGGGGTTTCTACTAATAGGTGATAATGATTATCCATAAGGCAATATGCATGAATAAGCCAATTGTAGTCTTTCGACACTTGCGCTAATAACGATAAAAAATTTGAGCGATCCTCGTCATCAAGATAAATATCTTCTTGGCGATCTCCTCTTGAGGTAACGTGATACAGTGCTCCCGCATATTCTATTCTAATTTGTCTTGCCATTAGCTGATGACAAATGAATGGCTAGCAAAAGACAAGACCTGACACTCCCCTCTTTCTTGACCAAAAAAACCAACTATGGTCTAATTGACCTATATTTATAGAAATGGAGTCAATGCATGATAGTCAATATTTCAGAGGCAAAAACCAATCTTTCTAAACTTATTGATAGGGTTTATCACGGTGAAAAAATTGTCATTGCAAAAAATAATTTACCCATTGCCGACCTTGTTATTCATACCCCAACAGGCACAAGAAAATTAGGCCTATTAAAGGGTAAAGCGGAAATACCTGCTACTATTATGGATGAAAGCAACGAGATTAATGATTTGTTTTATGGCGAAAAAGGCCAATAAACATGAAAATCATCATTGATACCCACATTTTTTTATGGGCACTCTATGAGCCAGAAAAGATAAACAAAGATAAGCAACAAGAGCTTGAAGCATTATCCAATACAATATACGTTAGCTCCATTAGCTTAATTGAAATTATGATCAAAAATTCGATTGGAAAATTATCTATTCATGACGACCTCATCAAAGCAGCAGAAGAAAGTGGATTTGAATTGCTAGATTTTTCTGCGACGGATGCAATAGCTCTAAGCAGTATACCCTTGCATCACAAAGACCCTTTTGACAGAATGCTAATCGCACAGGCAATAACGAATAAATATCACCTAATGAGTGAGGATACAAAGTTTAAGCATTATAGTTGTAAGCTGATTTAATAAAATATACTCAATAGAGAGTTCATTACACTGCCCCGTAAAAGCAAATATCCACGTTCTTAGAACGTGATTTTGATCTCACCCTAGGAGGTCTTTCGAGAACAAACCTATACAACCCATCCCCCACCTTTTTTACATATTTACTCATCCCAATCTAAGTATTGCTCTGGAGGATTTCCTTCTTTATCAAGAAGCTAAGCAGGTGTATCACCGAATTTATAATCACTATCGATATGTTCCAGTTTTATACTAAAATTCCAGCCCTCTCCAAAATCAAAAAGGAATGTCATACTACCTTTTACCTGAATTCGTGAATCCAATGCGGATAGCAGGGGATTTAAAAGGCTCTGCATAATTGAGTTCACCATCTGCTAGCGCAGATGGGAAGCTCACTAAATCTTAGCTTAACCCTTAGCTTAGTTAAGCTGGTATTTGTTTAAACTCATGATGAATCAATATCTTATTCACTGTGCCGTAGTGAACTCACGGATTCAGGTTTTATGCTTAGTTGAAGATGATAAAAGCGAGCACTCCAACAAGTTTATGCTATATTTTTCATATTAGAAACACACATGGGATAAGTTAAGCAATTATGACGCGGGATTTTTATTTCTGATCCAATGATCTCAAATAAAATATGAAACAATCCTTTATACGAATATACTAACACCTGAATCCATGAGTCCAATGCGGATAACAGGGAGATTCAGGTAATACCCACCCCCCCCTTTTTTAGTACTTTTTCCTTTAAAATTTAAGGTTCATTTGCTGACTAATGAATAAAATAAAACGTCATGAGATCTTCTCGCGCTGGCGAGAGGCTAATCCTCATCCTGAAACGGAATTAAACTATTCTTCACCTTTTGAATTACTGGTGGCTGTTACCCTGTCTGCACAATCTACAGATAAGGGAGTCAATAAAGCAACCGATAAACTCTTCCCTATTGCCAATACACCTGAAACTATTTATGCATTAGGTGTTGAAGGCTTAAAGACATATATAAAAACTATCGGGCTTTATAATAATAAAGCAAAAAATATTATTGCTGCTTGCAAGATTCTAATCGAACAACATAACTCACAAGTACCAGAAGAGCGAAGCGCATTAGAAGCCCTGCCAGGGGTCGGTCGCAAAACTGCAAATGTTGTTTTAAATACTGCTTTCGGTCACCCAACAATGGCTGTCGATACACATATTTTTAGAGTTGCTAATCGTACCGGCATTGCCAAAGGCAAAAATGTGTTAGAAGTTGAAAAGGGGCTATTGCGTCATATCCCCAAAGAATTTATGGTCGATGCCCATCATTGGCTAATTTTACATGGGCGTTATATTTGCGTGGCACGAAAACCTAAATGTGCTGCTTGTTTGATTAGTGACCTATGCGATTTTAAGGAAAAAAACCTATGACATCTAATATGAATAATACGAAGCTAAAAGCCGTTATTTTGGATGAGGAAAGCTTCAACCCAGGTGATCTTGATCTAAGCAGACTCATTGCTCTGCTAGATAACTGGCAACGCTACCCTGCCACAAAACCCGAACAACGCGAACAGCGACTCGCAGGAAAGCAAATTGCCATCGCCAATAAAGTTGTTTTTGATGCACCCTTGCTAAAAAAACTACCTGAACTTAAAGTTATTTTGCTAACCGCAACGGGCATGGACAATGTGGATCGTGAATATTGCCAAGCACATGGCATCACCACCTACAATGTCACTGATTATTGTACTACATCCGTCTCACAGCATGTTTTTGCATTAATTCTGGCATTAAAAACCCAGCTTCTCCCCTATCAAAAAATGACACACAATGGTGACTGGTCACGTAGCGGACAATTCTCAAGCCTTGCCCACCCTATTTCTGAACTTGCGGATAAAACACTGGGGCTGATCGGTTATGGCAGCCTTGCAAAAGGAGTTGAAACACTGGCGAAAGCCTTTGGCATGAAAATTCTCATCGCGCAACGCACTGGTGATAGCAAAGCATCTGACGGACGCTTATTACTACATGATTTATTACCACAGGTTGATGTGTTAAGCATTCATTGCCCACTAACACCTGAAACCAAAAACCTGATTAGTAGCAGAGAATTTGAATTAATGAAAAGAAATGCCATAATCATCAACACAGCACGGGGAGCTATTATTGATAAGCTAGCATTAGCAACAGCATTAAAAAATCAAGAGATTGCAGGGGCTGGTCTTGATGTTTTAGATCAAGAACCCCCACCGCTGAATCATCCTCTATTGAATGAAAATATACCGAACCTTATCCTCACGCCTCATATTGCTTGGGCAGCACTAGAAGCAAGACAGCGAGTCATTGATAAAGTTACCGAGAACCTTCGGCATTGGTTGAAAGAAGTGGCTTAGGA
>JALSLM010000137.1 GCA_026988295.1 Thiotrichaceae bacterium | reverse complement strand
TTTTTGATCACATCAATATACATTTGCCAATCCTGACAAGATGCTATTTTTCTGATTTTAATTGATTGTAAGACTTTCCTCGAAAAAGTAACACCACCGATTGGTCCCATAAAATTCCAGTAGCTAAGCCTTGTTAAAATTATTTTGGGCTGATGTGAGTGCCTATGGAAAAACTTTGAATATTTATTTATTTCACCATGATGTTCAATATCTATACGCCCTGTAATGAGTAGATCAATATCTGGTTTTATGGTTAATTCATTGATTATTGCAGAGAGCCAGCCTTTAGAAATTAAATCATCAGAGTCATGAAAATGAATAAACTTGCCATGCGAGAGCCTTAGTCCTTTTTCTCTGGAGTATGGCGCACCATAATTTCGTTGGTTGCGCTCAAGAATTATTTTGCAGGGGAAACTAGGGATTATTATTTTCTTCGTCGAGGCATCATCAATCACAATGACTTCAAGCTGATGCTCTAGTTTATTGCTAATAATGGATTTAGATAATTCAGCCAGCAATAAATTAAAGCTTTTCTGACGATTGAAGACAGGAATAATGATACTCAATATAAAAGTGTTATTTTTCTTATTCAATTATGAGTCCTTACCATTTATCTCTCTTATGCTTAATTTTAGCCCACGATAGCATAACAGACTCCTGTCATTATGCTACAATTTGCCCTCGATAATTCGCAGAAGCGTATAGTCTTACATGAATCAAGCTTTACAGGGTACACTAAAACAACCATTGTCATTTCAGGGCAAAGGTTTGCATACAGGAAAGCACTCCCAAATTACAATACACCCTGCTGATGCAGATATGGGCATTGTGTTTCGCCGTACTGATAGAGCAGGGAAGAATACCCAGATTCAAGCTCACTGGAAAAATGTTAAACAACTACCGCTTTGTACCTGCATTAGCTCTCCAAATAAAGTTCATATAAGAACCATCGAACATTTAATGGCGGCATTTTATGCTTGTGGTATTGATAATGCCTTAATTGATGTTAAAGGTTCAGAAATCCCCATTCTTGATGGTAGTGCATCCGAGTTTGTTGCTGGAATCAAACAGGTGGGTATAAAATATCAAGAAGCGACACGGCGTATATTTCGTATTACCAAAAAACTGGAAATAAAAGAAAAAAATCGAGAGATTATTGTAGAACCAGCTGATACACTCAATATTAATATTACTGTTCTTATTAGTGATATTGGTGCTCGCCATTGGAGTGGCAATGTTACCCCTGAGCATTTTGCTAACGAGATTAGCCCAGCGCGTACTTTTGGTCATTTAAAGGATGGCTTGCTAGCTCAGCTTACGCGTTTTACTAGAACTCCAATTTGTTTGGGTGCTAATACCAATACAGCCGTTGTTATTGGTAAAGATGGAAAAATTCTTAATAAAGAAGGCTTAAGAAATCCTGATGAGATGGTCAATCACCGTTTGCTTGATCTTGTTGGTGATTTGATGCTAGTAGGTGGGCATATTCAAGGGAAGATTACCTCCCTAGGTCCCGTTCACCGTTTAACACATCAATTATTAAAAAAAGCATTTGATGAGCAGGCTATTGTCGAAGGGTAAGTGATTACAAATAGAATATAATACTTTTGATTTTTCTCAAAAAACTTGACTACACTCTAGTAAAACAAGCAAGGAGGGTCAAATGATCAACACAAAAGTACAAAAATATTTATTTACTTCGCTATCTACTTCACTATTTACATCTCTATTTGCTACATCGCTAGCACTAGGAATGAACACGATGGTTTATGCTGATACGACTG
>JALSLM010000136.1 GCA_026988295.1 Thiotrichaceae bacterium | reverse complement strand
TTTTATTCGCTTCAAGCCATTAATTTAGAAAACGGTGATGTGCTGGAGTTTAACAAAGAACAATGTCAGTTTGGCTATCGAGAGAGCTTTTTTAAAGCCTATGGGCTGGATAAATTATTAATTAGCTCGGTGACTTTTTCCTTGCCTAAAAAACCACAATGGAAAATAGATTATGCTGGGGTGCAGGAGAAACTGAAAGGATTGGAGCCAAATGCAAAATTAATAAGTGATGCTATAATAGAATTACGCCAAAGCAAGTTACCTGACCCTAAAGTAATAGGAAACGCAGGAAGTTTCTTTAAAAATCCTGTTTTAAATATAGATCAATGGGAAGCCATAAAAGCAAATTATCCTGATTTTATGGGTTACCCTCAATCAAAAACCGAAATAAAAACTTCCGCTGCGTGGCTTATTGATAGCTGTGGCTGGAAAGGATATAGAAAAGGGGATGCTGGGGTATCTGAAAAACATGCGCTAGTTTTGGTTAATTATGGAAATACCACTGGAAAGCAACTATGGTCAGTTGCAGAAGAAATTATTGACTCAGTTAGTCAAAAATATGGCATTATTCTTGAACCTGAGCCTAGGAGGCTGTCCGAGAACTCGGATTGAAACGAAAATGCCAGAAATATTATAAGGTGAGCTTATCAAAAGAGGCGAATAGTTGCTCTATTTAACGAATTTGATAAGTTCAGATTATGATATTTATGGGATTTGCAGTCAATTCTTAGTTCTTGGACAGCCTCCTAGAGTGATAGTCTGAGACTTTATACCTGAATCCGTGAGGTCACTACGGCACAGGACACAAGCCATTGATTCATCACGGGTTTAAAAAATACCCGCTTAACCTACGGGTGAAGCTAAGATTTAGTGAGCTTCCCATCTGCGTTAGCAGATGGTGAACTCAATTATGCAGAGATTTTTAAATCCCGTGATAAACCAATATCTTACGCCCTGTTATCCGCATTGACCTCACGGATTTAGGTTATATTTAATTATTTATTGCGAGCTATTTATGAAAAAAACAACCTTGGTTTCAGTACTATTACTGACAACTTTTACATCCTTTGCTGGGGACTTCAATGACAAAATTATTGGTGGAACAAAAGCTCAATTTGGCAAATGGCCCTCAACTGTCGCTTTATTAAATACCGCTGAAATTAAAAGGATTGAAGCGGGTAATGCGATAGATGGAAATGGTCAAATTATCCCTGTTAATCGAGCCAATTATCAGGCTCAATTTTGTGGTGCTAGTTTAATCGCTCCTGATTGGGTTTTAACTGCTGCTCATTGTATTAAAAGTAACTCAGTTGATAAAATCACGACTCTGATTGGGGCTTTTAATTTGATCGGCGATGGCTACCGCCGAGAACTTAAAAAAATCATTATTCATCCTAATTATAATAAGGACACTAGCGAAAATGATCTAGCCTTGTTGCAACTAAAAACTAAAGTCAATGTAGACACCATCTCTATTGCCTCTAAAGATGCACCTAATGGCACTCTAGCAACTGCTGTCGGCTGGGGGGCTTTCGATGGTATCAGTGAGCATTACCCATCTGAATTATATGAGGTTGAACTTCCTGTTATTGATCAAAGTATTTGTCGTTCTTATTTTCCCAATAATCATTTCTCTAGCAGTACTATGCTCTGTGCTGGTTATCTTCAAGGCAAAAAAAGAGATGTTTGTAATGGTGATAGTGGTGGACCGTTAATGGCACGTATTGACAACGGTGGATACAAGCAAATTGGCATTACAAGCTGGGGAGCTAGTTGCTCTGATGTCGGTTCTTATGGTGCTTACACGCGACTCAGCAAATATAAAAGTTGGATTAGTTCCAAAATATCTCCACCAAAGGAAAGCAGTGGCGGAGGCAGTATGCTTTTCCTTCTACTACCATTTTTCATACTTATGGTAGCAACTCTCTTTCCTCAAAAAAAGATTAAGGTATTGAAATGAAAAATATTATGAAGTTTAGTTATGCCCTATCAATGTTAGTAACATCTTTCACCTTGACATCCTGTGTCGCTACTGATGGAGGCTATCAAGGGAATAATAAAGCAGCAGCTTATAATAATTCCTTGAGTGGTCATTGGGTACTATCTAATATTAATAACTCAGCTTATTCAGGCACTCGTATTACACTACAAGTTGAAAATAACAAAGTGAGTGGGTTTTCAGGGTGTAACCGCTATTTTACATCAACAACCCAACAAGGTGGTGGTGTTCTGAATTTTGGCTTTATTGGCTCAACCAAAATGCTGTGTTCTAATCATGAGTCAAATCAACTAGAAGCAGCCTATCTAAGATCACTAAGATTAGTTCGTTCCTATCAACTCAGAGGAAATCAACTGATACTTCAAGGAAACGGAACTAATCTTATTTTTACCCGATAAAATTAAGCATCAAAAATATATTTCGTGGGTCGGATTAGCAATGGCGCAATCCGACAATCACCATCCATAAATCAATCATTTACCGCTTGTCTGCAATACTCTACCTAGACAACTTTAGCCACTATCTTCTTTTAGAATAATTGCTCTATGCTATCAGTTCTCCAGCAGGATGGGCTTAGTCAATGCAGCGAGACAGATACGTTAACCTTTAGTGATAACTATTTGAATCGTACGAAGGGATGCGACCGTATTCTCAATCTTATCCTGCTGGGGTCTTTATATAAAGTGGCTAAGATAATCAGGAGATATGCGTGAATCTGTATCAGGTTGAAAAAATGGGGGAAGGAAACTCTTATATTGCCCCCGATCCACATTTTATCGGCTCAATTTTATTGTTTGCCAATAGTTTACCTTGGGCAAAGTTTGAGAAGTTTTTTGAAACCAAAAAGCTGGTTGCAATAAATGCAACAGAACAACTTACTTTATTACGCTTAGTGGCATTACAAGAAATTCTTTGTATCAATGATGATGCTTTATTAAAATGGACAAAGAATCAGCTTTATTTATTTAGTTTTATGCAACCCGATTTTAACCCTCGGCTTCCTTCTGCAAAATTATTAAATGAGTTTCGACTACAATTTGATGAGGTAGGCTTATTAAAACCTTTTAGAAAGCAATGCCAAAGATTAATTCGTGAACAAGAAACCCGTCTCCCTCCTATCTCAGTAGATAATGAAACAGAAGCAAATACTTTACAGTCAAAATATGAATATAACGCTTATAAGGTCACTGATATAAAAGTTGATTTACTCAATATTGAAAGCTCTTCAGAACGAACATGCCCCAACTGCGGAAGTCATAATATTATACAACTTGCAGCGTCTCAAGTCGCATCATCATTACCCAATATTCGCTTCTCTCGGTGCCGCTTTTGTGGGAATACTTTTCGTGATGACAATTGAACAGACTGCCTAGAACTAGCACTCCATCAACATTGGTTTGATGCCCCCCCCTTCGAACGAGCCACAGGGGTTTTAAAGTGATTAATTTTCATTTACAAAAGTACTGCATCCTGCATCGTTAGATCGATGACTCTCTGTAATTTTTTTTGTTATAAAAAATACAAAAAAAGGGGGGGATGGGTATTTAAAAACGTATTCTTTACCCATCAAACAAATATTTCCCTACTAAAAACACGCTTAATAAGGTATTATATCGCGCCATTCCATATCTGCATTAGCAGATTCTAATATTTAGGGCTTTATAAATATCGGGGACTCAATAAGTGAGTAGTTTTTGGCAATTTTTTTTCCCTTTTCTAGGGTGGCTCCCTTCTGTTAACAAGGAGTCAATTCGTGCTGATATAATGGCAGGGCTTACTGGTGCTGTTATCGTTTTACCCCAAGGTATTGCTTATGCCGCTATAGCTGGTTTGCCACCACAGTACGGGCTTTATACGTCAATGATAACGCCTGTTATAGCCGCCTTATTTGGCTCTTCTTTGCATCTTATTTCTGGTCCTACAGCTGCAATTTCAATAGTCGTTTTTTCTGCTCTAAATGGTCTTGCAGAGCCTGGTACGACTGAATTTATTTCACTGGCGTTAACGCTAACATTCCTCGCTGGTTTATTTCAATTTGTATTTGGCTTGGCTCGCTTAGGCTCATTGGTTAATTTTGTCTCACATACCGTCGTCATTGGCTTTACTGCGGGTGCAGCCATACTCATTGGCACAAGTCAGCTTAAGTATATTTTAGGTATGGAAATTCCTCGTGGTGAATCTTTTTTTCATACTTGGATTGATATGTTTAACCAAGTTGGCAATATAAATTATTATATTTTTGCTGTTGCTGCTGTTACTTTAACTGTTGCAATATTGGTTAGAAAATTTCTCCCTAAGTTTCCTTATTTGCTTTTTGGCATGGTTGCTGGTGGCTTATTTAGCTTATTAATTGGCGGTGAATCTCATGGTGTAAAGCTTGTTGGTGCTATTCCACGCGGCTTACCACCTTTTTCAGCACCTGAATTTTCGTTTGAAACAATTAAGGATTTAATTCCTGATGCCTTTGCTATTGCCCTTTTAGGCTTGGTTGAGGCAGTATCTATCGCACGCTCTGTTGCTTCAAAAAGCAAACAACAAATTGATGGTAGCCAAGAATTTATTGGTCAAGGTTTGTCGAATATAGTAGGTAGCTTCTTTTCAAGTTATGCAGGATCTGGCTCTTTTACTCGTTCAGGTATTAATTATGACTCAGGGGCTAAGTCTCCACTATCAGCGATCTTTGCCTCTATTTTTCTGTTATTAATCGTACTCTTAATCGCACCTGTAACCGCTTATTTGCCGATAGCATCAATGGGAGCTTCTATTTTATTGGTTGCTTATAATCTGGTTGATTTTCATCATATTAAGCAAATCTTTCGTATTAGCATTCCTGAGACTTCTATATTCCTGACAACTTTCTTAGCAACATTATTTCTTGAGTTGGAATTTGCCATTTATATGGGTGTCTTGGTTTCATTATTCTTATTTGTAGGGCGCACATCTTACCCCAAAATAATTTCATTAGCACCTAACCCTAAACTGCCTAACCGTGCTCTTCAGGATGTTCATGAACAAAAACTGGATGAATGCCCTCAACTTAAAATCATTCGTATTGATATGTCGATATATTTTGGCTCACTTGCGGCAATTCAAAAAGAATTTCATAAGTTGACTAAAGCGGGTTATCGCTATATTTTGATTGATTCCAGTGGCATTAACTTTATTGACATGGCTGGCTCAGAAATGCTTGAACAAGAAGCTAAACGTATCGAAGAACTAGGCGGCGGTCTGTTTTTCTACAATATTAAAGATAGTGTTTTCAGATATTTATTACGCAGTGATGCTTTTAAACATATTGGTGATTATCACTTTTTCCCCTCAAAGAAAGGGGGGATTCAGTGGGTGTTTACGCAACTAGATGAGGATGTTTGTAAAAGTTGCCCGCGTAGAATTTTTAAGGAATGTAGTAGCGTAGATCGAGACTCCTCCTGATTTTTATTAACCCCAGCCCTGTAGAACAAAAAATATGAAAGAAACCGCTAAAGCAGTCAAACATAAGATTATTAACTCTAAACAAATCAGAAAGCAACTGGCATCCTTAGCTATCTTTATTATGCTAGCTTTGTTTTTAGCGTACGAAGGACCGAGCATAGAGATTGCCTGGGTTACTGCGATTTTGCTATTGACTATTTACTTGTTTGCTTTCGAGGTTGTGGATATTGATGTAGCAGCCATTAGCATTATGGTATTGCTTGGCTTAACCTCGCTACTTGCCCCGATTATGGGGCTTGAGAAAGGTCTCGTTGACCCTAATCACCTATTTGATGGCTTTTCTAGTAATGCAGTAATGTCGATTATTGCTGTTATGATTATTGGTGCAGGGCTTGATAAAACGGGCATTATGGGAAAAGTTGCTAACTTTATCCTTAAAGCCGGTGGAAAATCTGAAGGGCGTATTATTCCGATTATTTCTGGCACAGTTGCGATTATTTCTTCTTTTATGCAAAACGTAGGAGCTGCAGCACTGTTTTTGCCAGTTGTAGCCCGTATCTCTGCGCGTTCTGGAGTTCCCATCTCCCGTCTATTAATGCCTATGGGCTTTTGTGCAATTCTTGGTGGTACTGTCACTATGGTCGGTTCTTCACCCCTGATCCTGCTGAATGATTTAATTATAACCTCAAATACTGCATTAGCCGCTGATCAACAAATGGAAACTTGGTCTTTATTTTCGACAACACCTATTGGCCTAATTCTAGTTGCAGTGGGTATACTTTACTTTTTGCTTTTGGGGAAATTTGTATTACCGTCGAGCAAAACAGATCAGAAAGATGATTCGAAAACTAATAGCCTACAGCACTTTCAAGATGTTTATGGTCTGAATTACTCAATGCATGAAGTGGTTATTGGCGAGAAAAGCAAGCTAATTGGCAAGCGCTTAGATGATGTTGAAACCAAATACAAAATTCGTGTTATTGCAACAAAACGTCCAGGAAAACCACCAAGAATCGGAGCTGGTGCACTTGATCGTGATACTGCTCTTGAAGCCAATATGGTAATGGCAATTATCTCTGAAAGTGAGGATTTAAGTGCTTTTCTCAAAAAGTTTAAATACCTAAAAAAACGCAATAATATACAAACATTTGTTGAAGATCTTTCTCCAAATAAATCAGGTATTGCTGAAATTGTAATTCCACCAGGGTCAAATATTATTGGTAAAAGTGCCAGAGATATCTGGATGCGTAAAACATATGGTACTTCCATGATTGGTATGCACCGTGATGGACAAACACTACACGAAGGTGATGATATTAGAAGCCTACCTTTTCAATCTGGTGATACTTTAGTTGTTTACACGCCTTGGGATGCACTTATGCACGTTGAGCAGTCACCTGATTTTGTTGTGATAACTAAAGATTTTCCACACGAAGAGTTCCGCCCACAAAAATTAATCTATGCAGGAATTTTTTTTGCTATCGCATTGTTCATGGTTCTATTCTCAGATATTCGTTTATCAATAGCATTATTAACTGGCGCTATTGGAATGATTCTATCAGGAGTCTTAAGTATTGATGAAGCATACCGTGCTGTTTCATGGAAAACCGTATTCTTGCTCGCCAGCTTAATCCCCCTCGGTCTTGCAGTGGAGCAAACAGGAACCGCAAAATGGATAGCCGATCAAACATTATCAGTAGTGGGCGACATGCCTATCTGGGTAATACAAACAGCCGTTGCTATCTTAGCAACTTTCTTTACTCTGGTTATGTCAAATGTTGGTGCAACAGTATTATTAGTGCCTTTAGCCGTTAATATTGCATTGGGTGTTGGTGCTGACCCTGCTGTTTTTGCACTTACTGTAGCTATTGCAACTTCTAATTCATTTTTAATCCCAACTCATCAGGTTAATGCACTAATTATGGGGCCTGGAGGCTATCGTGTACCCGACTTCTTGAAAGCAGGCGGGCTAATGACCATACTCTTCTTAGTCGT
>JALSLM010000135.1 GCA_026988295.1 Thiotrichaceae bacterium | reverse complement strand
CATCCTTTTAATACTTTTTTTTAGAAATCCCAAACAAGCACTTATCTTTTTAAGCGTGGGCAGTTATACTCAACGATTCCACTTTTTTAATTTAGGTTTACAAATGGCTAGAGTTACAGTAGAAGATTGTCTCAAATATGTTGATACAAACTATGAATTAGTTTTAAAAGCATCAAAACGTGCACGTGATATTGCTGAGGGTGCACAGCCTTTAATCGAAGAAGATGGCGATAAACCAGTAGTCATTGCCTTACGTGAGATTGCTGAGAATGCTAAAGCTGAAAAGGTTATAGAATATGCTGCACCAGATGAAATGACTTTAGATCAAGATCAATCGCAAGAACCTATAGAAATAACAATTAGCTAATATAGCCAACAGAGATAGAGGGATATTGGGGAAGTGTTGTAATAAGAATATTAGCACCCTTACGCACCCTCTTTCTAACTTCAATCATTAGCTTTTAAAGCAAATAAAGCAGTGTAAAGTAACATCCCATCACAAAATTGGTAATCTCACAAAAAACTAACGAATAAAATGCCCGAAAAAGGATCTTCATCACTAATAAGCGGAACCGACCTTTCAGAGTTAGTTGGTCGCTATATGAATGATGAAGATAGCAAACGGGTCTACAAAGCCTTTCTTGCTGCTGCCGAAGCTCATGAGGGAGTAGTTCGGAAATCTGGTGAATTCTATATATTCCATCCCATTGCGGTTGCCTACACACTGGCAAATCTACACATGGATGCCGATACAATCTGTGCTGCTCTATTGCATGATGTCATCGAAGATACCGATATTAGCAAAGAGGATCTTGCCAAAGAATTTGGTACAACTGTTGCTCATTTGGTTGATGGCGTAACAAAACTCGCTGGTGGAGAGTTTACTTCCCGTCAAGAAGCAGCGGCTGCAAGCTTTCAAAAAATGATGGCTGCTGTAACACAAGACTTTCGAGTAGTTCTTATCAAACTCGCTGATAGACTCCATAATGTTAAAACACTGGGTGTTCGCAAGCCTGATGCAAAAAAACGTATTGCGCAAGAAACTCTTGACATACATGTACCTTTAGCGCGTCGATTGGGAATGAATGCCTTACGCAAAGATTTACAAATAACAGCATTTACGCACCTATACCCTTGGCGCGCCAAAATATTGCGACATGCAATGAATGATTTGCAAGCCGCAAACTCTCAAAAATATCTGGAAATCCTCAGCGAACTCAAACGTGCGCTGTTTAATAATGGCATCAAGCCCCATGTCCTACACTGGGATAAAAACATTTACAAGCTTTATTCACGAATGAAAAACCACAAAGGAAAAAAGCGCCTTTGTAGCGGCTCAGAGGCACTAGAACTGCGTATTCTGGTAGATTCTCCGATGCAGTGCTATACCGCTTTAGGCATCATACACCAGCTCTATCAACCAAAGTTTGACTCATTCAAAGATTTTATTGCTACACCCAAAATATACGGCTTCCAAGCATTACAGACCGCTTTGCTTACCCCTCAAGGGCAAATTATCCTAGTCCAAATTCAGACACAAGAAATGTACCATATTGCCCAATATGGAATAACCGCACATTATCGCAATCCAGAATTATCAAAATCAGGAATCAAACCTCAAGAATACTTAAACAATTGGCTAAAGCAGGTTGAAGAGATACAAGAAGTTACGGGAAATGCAGCAGAATTCTTAGAAGATATGAAAGCTGATTTATTCCTTAGCGAAATTTATGTCTATACACCTCAGGGACAAACCAAGGTATTACCCAAAGGCGCGACAATAGTAGATTTTGCTTATTCTATTCATACCGAGATTGGTAACAAGTGTGTTAGTGCCATTATTGATGGAGCTTATGTACGTTTAAATACACCACTTAGCAATGGCGCAATGATAGAAATAATTACGGATGAAAATGCCATGCCAGATCCAGCTTGGGCAAATTTCGTGATTACAGCAAAAGCGCGTTCCTCTATTCGCAGCTGGAATAATAAACGTAAAAATCACGAATTTATTAAGCTTGGCAAAAAAATCCTGAAAAAGACGCTCCGTAAATATGGAGCATCACTAAAATCTATCGACTCCAAAATTATTGAGCAAGTACTCTCAGTATTAGAGATAGAAGATAAAAACACACTATTTACTGATATTGCCAAAGGCAATCAATCCGCTAACCTAGTAGCAAGACGCTTATTAGGCGATAAAAACCTCACTCCATCAACTGAAGATGATAAAAAAAATCAGTTCCTCATCAAAGGAGCAGAAGGGCTTGCAGTACATTTAGAAACTTGTTGTTACCCTATTCCAGGTGATACCATTGCTGCCCAGTTAGATGAACTAAGAGGGCTGGAAGTACATCGAACAAACTGCCCTAAATTACCACAGAATGATAAAGAAACAATTATCATTTCTTGGAATAAAAAACCCAATAAAGATTCTTATTTTTTAGCACCTCTTGAAGTCAGGGTAAAAAATCGAGTGGGTGTTTTATCACATATTACTCATTTACTAGAGAAAATGCGTGTCAATATAGAGGACATCAATATTTCAGGCGATGATAACGTGAAAGACCTGTATTTCTTAATACAGGTAGAAAATACCGCTCACCTCAGAAAAATTGCCGAGTCATTTGACAAAATATCGCATGTTATTAATGTTGCACGCCCCTTTAAATAGTCTTGAAACTACTAAAGATTTTCCCATCCCTTATTGGCAACACCTCACAGGAAACAATTAAATGAATAGAGAAATAATATCCACAGAAAACGCACCTCAAGCAATTGGAACGTACTCACAGGCTGTTAAAGTCGGTGATACAGTTTATATTTCAGGGCAAATACCATTGATACCCGCAACAATGGAAGTTCACAATGGTGAATTTATCGAGCATGTGCGTCAGGTTTTTAATAATCTATCTGCTATTGCCGAAGCTGCTGGTGGCAGTCTGAATGACTTTGTTAAAGTAAATGTATTTCTCACTGATTTAAGTAACTTTGCAATTGTCAATGAAGTCATGGAAGAGTTTTTTAGCCAACCATATCCTGCACGTGCAGCGGTTCAGGTTTCTGCTCTACCTAAAGATGTTCAAGTTGAAGCAGATGCAGTGATGGTACTTTAAATTGGTAAATAAATTAGTTACCAAAAAACAAAGAATAGCACTTTACCCAGGTACATTTGATCCTATTACCAACGGGCATATCGACTTAGTGCAACGAGCAGCAAAATTATTTGATAAAGTCATCGTAGCTATTGCCTCAAATCATAAAAAGCAACCACGCTTTTCATTAGAAAAACGCATTGAGTTAGCACAGCAAGTACTGGCAGACTGCCCCAATGTGAGCGTAAAAGGCTTTGATATTTTACTGGTTGATTTTGCAAAACAAGAAAAAGCTAATATTCTGATACGAGGCTTACGGGCTGTTTCTGATTTTGAATACGAATTTCAACTTGCCAGTATGAATCGTAATTTAGCTCCTGATATTGAGTCCGTTTTTCTAATGCCAGCCGATGAATATTCATTTATTTCATCTTCATTAGTCAAAGAAGTTGCAGCACTTGGAGGAGATATTTCTAGTTTCGTACATCCATTAGTAAATACTGCATTAAAACAGAGATAGTTTTTTCTCAATAGGCTTGTAATAATGCCCATCTTCCATATATTGATAAAGGTTAATGTTTTTTAATATATGCCACTGCTAAAATGCGTCTAACTTATTTAAAAGGAAATAAAAATGGCTTTATTTATAACCGATGAATGTATCAACTGCGATGTCTGCGAGCCTGAGTGCCCAAATGAGGCAATTTACATGGGTGATGAGATTTATGAAATAGACCCTGAAAAATGTACTGAGTGTGTAGGTCATTATGACGAACCACAATGTGTAGAAGTCTGTCCAGTTGATTGTATTCCTAAAGATCCTAAGCATGAAGAATCAGAAGAAGAACTCATGGCAAAATATGAAAAATTAATGGCTGAGTAAAAGTTCCTACATGAATTAAACTCAACTAGTGATAGCGTGACCTGTCAGATTACGCTATCACTAATCTGACCTATAGAAACACAAATTTCGCCTACTTTAAATAGACATACCCATCCCCCCCTTTTTTTACATATTTTATATTATGCTTTTAACTCTCTCTCCCTCTAAAGGGCAAGATTTTGATACTCCATCACCTTCGAGTATTTATAGTATTCCTGATCAATTAAATGACTCACAGATTCTTATTAATAAAGCAAAAAAGCTGGATATTAAAGATCTGAAAGCCTTGATGGATGTGAGTGAAAATATATCTATTCTGAATGTTGAACGCTTTAACACATGGCAATTACCCTTTACGTCTGAAAATGCCAAGCCCGCATTATTTGCCTTTAAAGGTGATGTTTATTCTGGCATCCAGAAAGAAAAATACTCTGATGATGATTTAAACTATGCACAAGATCATCTACGCATTCTTTCAGGCTTATACGGCGCATTACGCCCGATGGATTTAATTCAACCTTATCGCCTAGAAATGAAAACCAAATTAAAAAACCCGCGAGGTGAAAATCTTTATCAATTTTGGGATGAACGCATTACAGACAAGCTTAACGAAGTATTAGCGATACAAAAAGAAAAAGTACTGGTTAATCTAGCTTCCAATGAATATTTCAAATCAGTAAAACCCAAAAAACTAGATGGACGACTACTAAATATAAGCTTCAAAGAAACTAAAGACGGTAAAACAAGGGTTATCGCTATTTTTGCCAAGCGTGCAAGAGGCATGATGACAGATTTTATACTCAGAAATCGCATAGAAAACTCAGAAGATATAAAGGATTTTGGTGCAGGTGGCTATACCTTTTCAGAACAACTATCAACAGAAAATAACTGGGTATTTGAACGTCCTCAGCCTATAAAGAAAAAATAGCAATCCTATCTCTCTGAGACATAGAGAAAAATACTAATAATAAAAGCTCCAACGATGCCATACAAATGCGCATTAACAGCCACAGGAATACCGATTAACTCTTCACTGGAGGCATTACCGCCATAGATAAGATCCCAG
This sequence comes from Thiotrichaceae bacterium, assembly GCA_026988295.1. Lineage (GTDB taxonomy): Bacteria > Pseudomonadota > Gammaproteobacteria > Thiotrichales > Thiotrichaceae > Cocleimonas. Next base: position 155 of record JALSLM010000135.1, on the reverse strand, counting down.
ATAAGTTTTACTATGACAAATAAAATTACCGAGATTCCCGTAAAATAATCTTTACTTAATATTGCGGTCACACCTCCAACAAAAAACAAACCGTAAAGAACACCTGAAAAACCATAATATTTAAGCAAGCTAGGATCGAGGTAGAAAAGACCTAA
>JALSLM010000134.1 GCA_026988295.1 Thiotrichaceae bacterium | reverse complement strand
GTGCTTACTACGCACAAGATTCAGGGTTGTATGATTTTAAAGAACTTAAGCAATATATTCCTTCTCAAGTTCAAGAACTACTTAATATTGAAGCTGATACACAGCTAGTTTCTGATTCATCAGATGAGTTAGAAATCATATCAGATGCAGAAGAAAGCAATCAGAATCAACAAGACTTTGGCCAAGAATCTCCTTTCGGCAATCAAGATATAGAAGCACAGCAAGCACAACAGCAGCAAATGCAAGCACAGCAAATGCAACAACAATCTGAAAATATGTACTCAGGAAGTGAAGAGTCAAATAGTATGAAATCAGCAGCAGAGGCTGTTACAGAAAACAAGGAGCAATTACCCTCTAAAATAAATCAGGGAATTCAAGCAGCAATGCTTGACAAACCTTCGGTTGCATCTCAAGAAAAATCTGCTGTTCAAGTTTTAGATGGATCTCCTGAAGAGATGAGAATGGTTAATGAATTAAATAAAATTGAGTCAAAAATTGTAAAACTTGATAATGAAAAAGAAGATCTTGAAATTAGATATAATAAAATGATCAGGAAAAACAGAGAATTAGCCATGAAAATTAAAGAAATTGATCTTCAAATTAAAGCTATAGACTCACAATAAAACATAATATACGAGTGTGCATAGAATATTTTCTCGATCTGATTAATACAGGGGAGAAAAAGCAAATTAAAATTGGGAAGTTATTTCATGCGCGTTTCATAGACACTAAGACATTCTTTCGAGTAGAATACGTAACCTAAATTTATTATAAGGAATATGCATGGAATAAGTTGATCTTAATTGCTCAACTTATTTTCATGCACGTTCCTAAGCGGGATGGTGCTTCTTTTAGAATCACCATCCCGTTTTGTATATAGAGTATTGATATGTATTCAGCGGAGGCTAGCTTGAAGAAGAGCGCGATTCTAGTGTTAGAAGACGGTAGTGTATTTCATGGTAAATCAATAGGATTTGAGGGTAGTAGTGTTGGCGAGGTAGTTTTTAATACCGCATTAACTGGCTACCAAGAAATCCTCACTGATCCTTCATACGCGAGCCAAATGGTCACTTTGACTTATCCGCATATTGGTAATGTGGGAGTCAATACAGAAGATGAAGAAGCTGATACCATTTTTGCTAGCGGATTGATTGTCAAAGATGTGCCTTCAGCACCGAGTAATTGGAGATCAGAGGAATCACTGCCTGAGTATCTTGCCAGGAAGAAGGTGGTTGCAATTGCAGATATTGATACTCGTCGCCTAACGCGAATTTTACGAGAGAAGGGTGCGCAACGTGGTTCAATCATTGCAGGTGAGATTAACAATGATAGTATTCAGCAAGCTACTCAACAAGCTGCCGATTTTCCTGGTTTAAAAGGTACTGATCTTGCAAAAGTAGTTTCGACCAAGGAAAGTTATACTTGGAATGAGGGCACTTGGGATCTTAACCCTGATATTGTAAATAAACTTGACCCTGCTGATGCCGAATACAATATTGTTGCCTACGACTTTGGTATTAAGAAAAATATTCTGAGAATGCTAGTAGATCGTGGCTGTCATGTCACAGTTGTACCTGCCCAAACACCTGCGGCAGATGTGCTCGCTATGAACCCTGATGGTGTATTTCTTTCAAATGGCCCTGGTGATCCAGAGCCTTGCGATTATGCAATTGAGGCAATTCGCCAAATTCTTGATAAACACCTTCCTACCTTTGGTATCTGTCTTGGGCATCAATTACTCGGGCTAGCCAGTGGTGCATCTACGATAAAGATGAAGTTTGGTCATCATGGTGCAAATCATCCCGTTCAGGACTTAGAGAGTAAACAGGTTATGATTACCAGTCAGAATCATGGTTTTGCTGTCAATGAAGATACTCTACCAGATAATCTAGTGGCAACCCATCGTTCACTTTTTGATGGAAGTTTGCAGGGTATTAAACGAACTGATGTACCTGCCTATAGTTTTCAGGGGCATCCTGAGGCTAGCCCAGGACCGCATGATATTGCCCCCATATTCGATGATTTTATTGACTTAATGAAACAAGCTAAAACGGAGGCACGTTAATATGCCAAAACGTACCGACATAGAAAGTATATTAATTATTGGTGCAGGACCGATTGTGATTGGTCAGGCATGTGAATTTGATTACTCTGGTGCTCAAGCGTGTAAAGCGTTACGAGAAGAAGGCTACCGAGTTATTTTGGTAAATTCTAACCCTGCGACAATCATGACAGACCCTGAAATGGCCGATGCGACATACATTGAGCCAATTCAATGGGAAACGGTTGCTACCATTATCGAAAAAGAGCGCCCAGATGTTCTGTTGCCTACCATGGGTGGTCAAACTGCACTTAATTGTGCGCTTGATTTAGATAAACATGGCGTACTTGAAAAGTATGGCATAGAAATGATCGGTGCTAAAAAAGAAGCCATTGATATGGCTGAAGATCGTGAAAAATTTCGCATTGCAATGGAAGAAGTCGGTTTAGCTTCAGCACGTTCAGGCGTAGCACATAGCATGGAAGAAGCGCGTCAGATTCAAAAGGGTTTAGGTTTTCCAACTATTATTCGTCCGTCATTTACTATGGGTGGCTCAGGTGGTGGTATTGCCTATAATAATGATGAATTTGAAGAAATCGTTGCGCGTGGTCTAGATTTTTCACCAACCACCGAGGTCTTGCTAGAAGAGTCTTTATTAGGCTGGAAAGAATACGAAATGGAGGTTGTACGTGATCAAGCAGATAATTGTATTATCATATGTTCTATCGAAAACCTTGACCCTATGGGTATTCATACGGGTGATTCGATTACTGTTGCCCCAGCACAAACGCTAACGGATAAAGAATATCAAATTTTGCGTAATGCCTCATTAGCTGTTTTACGCAAAATTGGTGTTGAGACGGGTGGCTCAAATGTACAATTTTCTATAAATCCAGAAAATGGACGCATGGTGATTATTGAGATGAATCCGCGTGTATCACGCTCATCTGCATTGGCATCAAAAGCAACTGGTTTTCCAATAGCTAAAATTGCAGCAAAGTTAGCAATTGGCTATACCTTAGACGAATTACAAAATGATATAACAGGTGGTGCAACACCCGCATCATTTGAACCATCAATTGATTACGTCGTTACAAAAATACCTCGCTTTACATTTGAAAAATTCCCTCGTGCTGATTCACGCTTGACAACTCAAATGAAATCAGTTGGAGAAGTGATGGCGATAGGTCGTACTTTTCAAGAGTCATTTCATAAGGCACTGCGTGGTTTAGAAACAGATATTGATGGCATGGATGAGGTTGTTGATCTAACCGATAGTGATGCTAAAAATATACTTAGACGAGAGCTTACAGAGGCAGGGCCAGAACGTATTTTATATGTTGCTGATGCTTTTCGCTTTGGCATGAGCCAGAAAGACCTGTTTGAATTAACCGCTATTGATCCTTGGTTTTTAAATCAAATAGAAGAACTAGTCATCATAGAAAATGATCTTAAAGGTCGTCTCGCAACGAATATTCATAAAGAAGAAATGTTTGAGTTAAAACGCAAGGGATTCTCAGACCGTCGTTTAGCTAAACTGCTTGATACTAAAGAGAAAGAAGTCAGAAAATTACGCCGTGAATTAGGTGTTCGTCCAATATATAAACGGGTTGATACCTGTGCGGCTGAGTTTGCTACTGATACCGCTTATATGTACTCAAGCTATGATGAAGAGTGTGAGGCTAAGCCAAGCACTAAAGATAAAATCATGGTATTAGGTGGTGGGCCTAACCGCATCGGTCAAGGTATTGAGTTTGATTATTGTTGTGTTCATGCTGCTCTTGCTATGCGTGATGATGGTTATGAAACAATAATGGTTAATTGTAACCCTGAAACAGTTTCTACTGATTATGATACGTCTGATCGCTTATATTTTGAGCCTCTAACACTTGAAGATGTATTAGAAATTGTTGATCTTGAGAAACCTAAAGGTGTCATCGTTCAATATGGTGGGCAAACGCCGCTAAAATTAGCCGAAGACTTAGAAGCCTGTGGTACGTCGATTATAGGAACAAGTCCAGATTCGATTGACTTGGCAGAAGATCGTGAGCGTTTTCAACAGATGATAAATAAATTAGGGCTAAAACAACCCCCTAATCGTACTGCAAGAAACCTAGAAGAAGGTGTGCGTTTAGCAGAAGATGTGGGTTATCCACTCGTTGTTCGTCCTTCTTATGTCTTAGGTGGTCGCGCTATGGAAATAGTCCATAACGAAGAAGACTTACGCAATTATATGCAGAATGCGGTGAAAGTCTCCAATGACTCACCTGTATTGCTTGATCGCTTTCTCGATGATGCGATTGAAGTCGATGTTGATGCAATATGTGATGGTAAAGCCGTTTTAATTGGTGGCATTATGCAACATATTGAACAGGCTGGCGTTCATTCAGGTGACTCTGCCTGTTCGCTACCACCTTATTCATTAAGTGAAGATGTGCAAAACAGAATGCGTGAGCAGACACGCGAAATGGCACTCGCATTAAAAGTTATTGGTTTAATGAATGTGCAGTTTGCAGTTAAAGATGATGATATTTATGTGCTCGAAGTTAATCCAAGAGCTTCACGTACCGTTCCTTATGTTTCTAAAGCAACAGGTAGACCATTAGCAAAGATAGCAGCACGCTGTATGGCAGGAGTATCCCTAGAGGAGCAGGGTGTACTTGAAGAGATTATCCCTAGTTTTTATTCTGTAAAAGAAGCAGTATTCCCGTTTATTAAATTCCCTGGTGTTGATCCTATTCTTGGCCCTGAAATGAAATCTACGGGTGAAGTTATGGGTATCGGGAAAACCTTTGCGGAGGCTTTTGGAAAGTCACAGCTAGCAGCAGGTGTTGAATTTCCTAAGCAAGCAGGTACAGCATTTTTAAGTGTGCGCGATGCTGATCAAAAAGCATTGCTAGATGTGGCTAAACTACTCAGTGATTTAGGTTTCAAGCTTGTTGCTACACGTGGCACAGCCAGAAATATTAATGATGCTGGGCTGAACTGTAGCACTGTTAACAAGGTCAGAGAAGGTCGTCCACATATAGTTGATTTATTAAAGAATAATCAGATAGACCTTATTGTAAACACTACCGAAGGCAAAAAAGCCATAGAGGATTCTTTTGAAATACGCCGTGAGGCACTTCAAAATAAAGTTACATATACAACAACAATTGCGGGAGCTTGGGCATTATGCCAAGCAATGATGTTTGATGAAGAAGAGCAAGTCTACAGGCTTCAAAATTTACATTAACCCTATAAAACAAGGAAAATAAAATAAAATGAATAGAGTACCCGTTACAAAAAAAGGTGCTGAGCTTTTAAAAGCAGAGCTTAATGAACTAAAAACAGTCACTCGACCACAAATTGTCGAAGCTATTGCAACTGCACGTGAACATGGTGATTTAAAAGAAAATGCAGAGTATCATGCGGCTAGAGAGCAACAAAGTTTTGCTGAAGGTCGTATTCAACAACTGGAATCTGTGCTATCAACGGCACAAATTATTGATGTTGAGTCGCTAGGTATAACAGATCGTGTTGTTTTTGGTGCAACTGTAGAACTAGAAGATTTAGATACCGAAGAAACAGTCACCTATCAAATTGTTGGTGATGTTGAAGCTGATATTAAACAAAATAAAATAGCAGTTTCTTCACCGATAGCTCGTGCAATGATAGGTAAAGAAGAGGGTGAAGTTGCAACGGTTCATGCACCAGCAGGTGATCGAGAGTATGAAATTATTGGAATAACATACAAGTAATATATGTAGCTGATAGAAACAAAGCTCATAGCAACAAAAAAGAAAAAACAATCAAGATTTTTTTAGGACAATGAATGTCATCATTAATAACAACAATTGATTTACTTCGACATGGTGAAGTTGAAGGCGACGCAGTTTATCGTGGAAGCACTGATGATCCACTTACGGATACTGGTTGGCAACAGATGGTTGCAGCACTTAAGAATAAAAAGGACTGGGATCTAATTGTTTCGTCGCCTTTACAGCGGTGCAATGAGTTTGCTGAGCTGATCGCAGAAGAGGATAATATTAAACTTGATGTGAATAAGTCGTTTCAAGAAATTGATTTTGGTCTATGGGAAGGCTTATCCCCCGATAAAATCATGAAGCAAGATGCTCAAAAACTTAAAAATTGGTGGCAATCACCGACCCGAGTTACCCCACCAAAAGGAGAGGATTTTCACGAGTTTCAGGCGCGAATACTCAAGTCTCTAAAGCAAATTATTGCCGATAATAAAGGTAATAATATTTTATTTATCACTCATGCTGGGGTGATTCGTGTCATCCTCATGTATGTATTGGGTATGCAGGAAGAGAATTTGTTTCGTCTCAATATTGATAGTGCCAGCTTTTCACAAATTCATATCTATCACGACAAGCAAGGCGATAGCTATAGCCTAATTAAACATGGTTAAGTAAGGTTATGTATGCTTAAAAAAACTATAAAAAAGGGGGGGGATGGGTTTTATATGTTTTTACTCCTGTGGTTTAAGCGTCTGCAATGTTAGTTTATCTCCTACGTCGCGTTTTATTAATGATACCCACTTTGCTGGGTATTACACTCGTTGTTTTTATTGGTATGGCAAGTGCGCCAGGTGGTATTAGTGCGCAAAGCCTAGTCAATGGCATGGATATGAAACCTGCTGAAAAACAAGCATTGATGGAATATTATAATAAACGCTACGGTTTAGATGATCCAATGCCAGTGCAATATCTTCGCTGGTTAAATAATATTTCACCAATTGGTTTTGTCTACAATAAAGAGGGGGATATTGAAAAATTCTCTTTTACCAAGGGGTCTGATTTGGGCGAAAGTTTTAACTATGGTCGCTCAGTTTCAGAACTCATTGGTGAACGTCTACCTATTACATTATTGCTTAATGTGATTACCATTCCGCTGATTTATATTCTCGCCATTATTATTGGAATGAATGCCGCAACAGACCGTGGTGGTCGCTTTGATGTCACATCTAATGTGATTATGTTGGCGTTATGGTCTATCCCCAGTATGTTGGCAGGGGTTTTAATGATCGGGTTTTTCTCCAGCATTCAGCATTGGCACTGGTTTCCCACATCGGGTTTAGCCAGTCGAGATGCCTATAATATGCCCTTTATGCCACATTGGTCTTCTCTCTTTGACGTTGCTATCGTTTTTGTCTTTATGATTCTAGGTGCTGTTTCATCCGTTATTTTTAGCCAATGGAGAAATACACAATTACGAGTTGGCTTAGCCATTATCATGGGCATTGCTGTAGGTGCATGGATGGCTTCATCGCATCCTGAAAATCTTCTTATTAATTGGACACTATTACCTCTGCTAGGCGCGGCTACATTAGGTTTGTTTGCTTGGACAAAGTTTGCATTCTTCCGTGTTGGTGGCTTAGCAATGGCAGGTACAGGTATTGCTTTAATGCTTGCTATGCAGTTTCAATCAGGTGATTTTGTACGAGGTTTTTTGTTTGATCGTATCTGGCATCTTGTATTACCAATTATTGCACTTTCTTATGGTAGTTTTGCTGCATTAGCAAAAATCACCCGTACCTCAATTTTAGAAAATCTTAATGCCGATTATGCACGCACAGCAAGAGCCAAAGGGGTTGCCGAAAAAGATGTGCTCTGGAAGCATGTTTTTAGAAATAGCTTATTACCTTTGATAACTATTTTGTCAGGTATCTTACCAGGGTTACTGGCAGGTTCAGTTATTATTGAGCAAATTTTTAGCATTGAAGGCATGGGTAAACTAGTCATCGAAGCTGTGCAATCACGCGATAGAGAATTGGTATTATCAATAACTATGATCAGTGGTGTCTTGTCTTTAATTGGCTATTTGATTTCAGATTTCTTGTATACATTGGTTGATCCGAGGGTGCAGTATGACTAGGCCTGTGAATCAATCTTATGGAAAACGCATATTGCGCTCTGCTTTTTCTGGCTGGGGAGCAAAACTAGGCTTTAGCTGGGTCGTTATTCTTGCCTTTATTGCCGCATTTGCCCCCTTTTTAGCGAATAGTATGCCCTTACTCGCAAGTCAAAATGGCGAGTTGATTTATCCCATTCTAAAATATATTCATGCAGGTGATGTTATCGCCATGAGCGCTTTCATTATTGCTTTGTTGCTTTGGGGGCTACCTATTGCATTAAATAAAAAAGTGTGGATATTTCTGAGTTTGGTTTTAGTGGCAGGAATCGCAGGAAAAATATTGACTTCACCACCTAAACTAGTGGTTTATGAGCAATTCAGAGAGCAGGCAAGTGATTATGATTGGCAAATATTGCCGCCTATTCCTTATTCACCCACAGACTATTTACGTGATTATGGGGACACCAGCCTTGAAGCACCTTTGCTAGCAACGCAACAGGCAGAAGCTAAACGTACTCATATTATGGGTACAGATGAAAATGGCGCGGATGTTGCAAGTCGTATGATTCATGCCTCGCGCATCGCAATGGCGATTGGTTTTATCGCCACAGGTATTGCCATGTTTATCGGCATTATTATTGGCGGACAGATGGGCTATTTTTCTGGCAAGGTCGATATGTTAGGAATGCGTCTGGTAGAAATCTTTGAAGCAATCCCCGTGCTATTTTTATTGCTAGCATTTGTGGCATTTTTTGGTCGTAATATCTACATTATGATGGTGATTATTGGGGTAACAGGATGGTCAGGCTATGCCCGTTATATTCGTGCCGAGTTTTTAAAACTACGCAAGCAAGATTATGTGCAAGCGGCAGTAGCAAGTGGTCTATCACTACGATCAATTTTATTTAAACACATGCTGCCCAATGGCATAGCACCACTTTTAGTCGCTGCCAGCTTTGGTGTGGCATCGGCTATTCTTGCTGAGGCGACTCTCAGCTTTTTAGGTTTAGGCCCCGTTGATGCGCCATCTTGGGGGCAAATGCTGAATCAGGCTGTAAAATCCTCTACCTTTAACTGGTGGATGGCTGTTTTCCCTGGGGGAGCTATTTTTCTCACCGTTTTTGCTTATAACCTTATGGGCGAAGCTCTGCGTGATGCGATTGACCCTACTATGTCAAAACGTGCAGGGGTTGCATAATGAGTAGCTTATATAAATACCCATCCCCCCCCTTTTTTGCATATTTTGAAAAGTGGAGTAGCTTATTGTGACACTGCTTTCAATCGAAAATCTGGAAACCCATCTGCGTGTTGGCAAAAAGCAAATTATCAAAGCTGTTGATAATATTAGTTTGCAAATTGATTCTGGTGAAACCTATTGTCTAGTTGGTGAATCAGGTAGCGGCAAATCAATCTGTGCGCTTTCTATTATCCAACTATTACCAGCAGGAATAAGCACACACCCTCACGGTGAAATCCTCTTTAATTGGCTGAAAAATCAAGCGACACAAACTCAAGTCAATATGCTTGAATTAGAGGATGCCGAGCTACGCCAGATTCGTGGTTCACGTATTGCCATGATTTTTCAAGAGCCAATGACTTCTTTGAATCCAGTGCTGAATATTGGTGAACAAATAGTCGAAGCCTTACAGTTGCATCATCCTAATATGTCTGATGGTGAAGCTAAAGAACAAGCTATAACGGCAATGAAACAAGTGCAAATCACAAATGCGGAAGGGCGTTTCAATGATTTTCCTCATCAATTATCGGGCGGACAGCGCCAGCGTGTAATGATCGCTATGGCACTCGCCTGTAAGCCTGACCTACTAATTGCAGATGAGCCGACCACGGCACTGGATGTTACGGTTCAGGCTGAGATTCTACGGCTCATGAAAAAGCTACAAAAAGACACGGGGATGAGTATTCTATTTATTACCCATGATTTTGGTGTAGTAGCACAAATGGCGCACAAAGTTGGAGTTATGCAGCAGGGTAAATTAGTAGAGCAGGGCGGTATGAAAGAGGTTCTGACAAACCCCCAGCATTCTTATACTAAAAAACTATTGGCAGCCGTCCCTGATAATCTTGAGCGTCCCCAAATAATACAAGCTGATAACAATACTGATAGTAGTCATGATAAGAATGCAGATCATATATCACAGACATTAATTGATGTTAAAGCCTTAAAGGTTTGGTTTCCAATTAAAACGGGGTTGTTGCGTCGAGTGACTGATCATGTTCGAGCTGTTGATGATATTGATCTGCAAATTCATAAGGGCAAAATTGTTGCCCTAGTGGGAGAATCTGGCTGTGGAAAAACCACATTAGGACGTGCAATCATTCAACTAGAAGAAGCCACTGAAGGAAGTATCAAACTCGCTGGACAAGAGCTAATAGGTTTGACAGCAAAACAACTACGTCCACTCCGTTCACGAATGCAAATTGCCTTTCAAGATCCTCAGTCTTCTTTAAATCCTCGTTTGCAAATAGTCACCACACTGACCGAGCCAATGGAAGTACATAATATTGGCGAAAATAAACAAGATAGAATTGAACGAGCAGCTAAAATACTTGAAGAAGTTCAGCTAGAACGGGATTTTTTATGGCGTTATCCACATGAGTTTTCGGGTGGACAACGTCAACGCATCGGCTTGGCACGGGCATTAGTGGTCAAGCCTGAGTTTATCGTTTGTGATGAAATTACCAGCGCACTAGATGTTTCCGTTCAAGCCGAAATTTTACAGTTGCTGCTTGAAATTCGTAAAAAACAAGATTTAACTTTGTTATTTATAACCCACAATATTGCAGTAGTTGAATATTTGAGCGATGAAACGGTAGTGATGAAAGCAGGTAAAATTATAGAGCGAGGATTAACTGCTGATGTATGTGGAAACCCTCAACAGGTCTATACACAAAAGCTACTTGCTGCTGTGCCAAGGCTAAATTTTTAATATGGGGTTATTAGATATGGGAGTTGAGCTATTACTCACTGGTGGCACGATAGATAAACACTATAATGAATCAAATGGTGAATTGGATTTTGTTGAGAGCCATATTTTAGATATTCTAGAGTTAGGACGTAATCACGCTAAGATAGAAACCCAGAAACTTATGTTTAAAGATAGTCTGGAGATGGATAATACCGATCGACAGACTATTTTGACAGCTTGCCAGCAATCCACTCAGGATAAAATTCTAATCACACATGGCACGGATACAATGGTAGAAACAGCCCATGTTTTAGCCACTGACAAGATACAGAAAACAATTGTACTTACTGGTGCAATGGTTCCTTATGTTTTTAAACACAGTGATGCAGTATTTAATTTAGGTTTTGCTTTGGCAGCGGTACAAACTCTTGCACATGGTGTGTACATTGCCATGAATGGTCAAGTATTTGAGTGGAATAAAGTTCGCAAGAATAAGAGCTTAGGGGTTTTTGAAAAAAGCTGAGGCTCGCTGTATTAGCTGAATTCTGTGCCGTAGTGACCTCACAGATTCAGGTATTATAAAAAATGCAAAAAAAGGGGGGGGATGGGTATCTATATCTATAACCTGAATCCATCGAACTCATATTAGCCATCACAAAAACTATTAATAGATTCACGCGTTCTCACACCCACTTGACCATAGGCTGGTAAGTTATTGTCAACCTGAAACAGTAGTACTGCCATAGCTGTTTTTGATCCATAGACACCGTCTGTTTCTCCTGCACCATAGCCAAGCAAATTTAAAAATACTTGAAGCTCTCGTACCTGTCGTATGGGGCCAGATCCATCACGATGACCAAAATACAGATTCTGTAATAGAAACCCATTGCCATTGCTAAAAACCTTCAGTGGGCATCTGCTGTGGGAGTAATCAAGCTCCATTGCAGAATAGTAATTTAGAGCTTGTAATTTTCGGTCAATAACCTGCTTAATCAATGCATCAAAAACAAGCTTACGTCGTGACTGGCTTCTTAATTCAATGCTATGCACAAATAAGGTTGCTGTAAAACCTGCTTTATTTCTTAGTTTTGTATATTTAAATGCGCTATCCACTGAATTCAGAAACATAATGGGCGTATCTAGCTTATTAGGTCTTTGTGCTGCCACCCATGTGTTAATGCCTCTTGCGTATTTTATATTCTCAAAAGTGATGCCGGGTTCTGGTCCTGCGTCTGCGCCATGATAAGAAAGAATATCTGACTTTAAGCCTGTAATTTCTTCAATGGAATCATTAATTAAATGTAGTCTTCTGCTTTGTTCTTCTTGTGTATGCCCCTTTGGTAGCGCATGAACTCCCAAAGAAATTAAATGAGGATCAAGTTGATAAATATCTTTGGCATATTTTTTGTCAACTCTGCATAAATTAGCAGGGTCAGTACATTCCATAAAAATAGTAACAGGAATTTTCAATTTAACGAGATGAGCTACCACATCATAAGTACTGTAAATACCAGGACCGCCACGATGAATGTGGTCAATAGTAAAAACAATTTTATCTAATTTTGGTGGATTAGCAGACTCACCATAAGTAATGTTGGCAACATAGGACGGAACATAAATTGGCATTTTGGGCATCCTCAAAATATTTTTGGGAAGAGGAGTGATTGTATTGCATGGCTTGGGGGTGGTTTTCACCATGCATTGATTTCTTAGTCTTTAATCTTTCTTTTTAGTTCACTACAGTTGTGCTAGGAGGCTGTCTGAGAATAGGAGTCGTAGCGAGGGAAAGCTGATTTGAGCTAGATTTTTCACCAATTTGAGGGGAATAGTTGTTCTATTCACCGAAAATTGGAGGAAAATCTAGCCAAATTCAGCTTTTCTGCAGTAGGCTCTCTATTCTCGGACAGCCTCCTAGGAGCCCGTCCGAGAACTAAGAATTGACTGAAAATCCTAGTTCTCAGACAGCCTCCTAGGAGGCTGTCTGAGAACAATCACTTCTGCAATCATCAAAAGCCCTTTATTTTCTTAAAAAACAAAT
>JALSLM010000133.1 GCA_026988295.1 Thiotrichaceae bacterium | reverse complement strand
CGAAAACAAGCTAAAAACACGCCATTTTGTGATTAAAAAATAATCATTTGTTTTTTAAGAAAATAAAGGGCTTTTGATGATTGCAGAAGTGATTGTTCTCAGACAGCCTCCTAGGAGGCTGTCCGAGTTCTCAGGCAGCCTCCTATGACTGCCCTATCGGTCTGGCTAACAGTTTCATTCTGTTTCACTTTCTATCATAGATTCTAAGATAGCTAATGCTTCATTTACTAACGCCAGTGGTGCTTTTTCTATCTTAGTTGCTTTTCTAGCGACTAAATCCATCATTCTTACACCGCTTACTAAAACAATACCTTGTGTATCAGTACCTAAGCCCATTAATGTAGCAGTAAAGCCTTGAACCCTTGAATAGTCACCACCTTGTGTTATGGGTGCTATAAGTGTCATCCCAAACTTATTAACAGCTTTGGGAGTAAGAACTAAACAAGGACGATAATCACCTTTGAGTTCACGCCCTACAGTTGGGTTTAAACAAACTCTAACAATATCACCCTGTTCAAATATAGTCGCCTTTACCACTTCTCATTGCCTACTGGTGTTGCATTATCCCAATCAGTTAGCTCTTGTGGCATTGGTGCGTTTTCATCGCATTTAGCAATTAAATCAGCAAGCTTATACTTAGGTCTTCTCTTACTAGGTTTAACATTGAATCCATCACCTGTTGGTGTAATTTCAAGTGGAGTACCTGCTTTAATTCCATACTCTTTTAAGATTGAAGCGGGAAATATAGCCCCTGTTGAATTACCAATTTTTCGTGCTGTAGTTTGCATTACTGTCTCCTGTAACATTGTTATAACATTATAGCGTCTAGTTAAAATAAATCAACAATGTTATAACTATAGCTATGGGAGAGAAGCTCTGTAATATTGTTTTTTATGAATAATACGCCTTGATACCCCTAGCAATGCGAGCAAGCGTATCACTAAAAATAGCATCATTTTCTTGTAATAAAGTCATGCGAAAGCCTGTGATTGATGCGCCAAAGCCTGTTAGTGGTACGACACAAATTCCTTCAGCGCCCATTAATTCATAGCTAAATTGAAAGTCAGGTGGTGTATCTGAAGTTTCTAGTTTATCCAGATGTAAACGTACTTTCTTATTAACAGAATCAAGTTTTCTTAGTGGTAAATTTAATAATTCGACTACCAAATAAAATACACCCTTAGGTTTGTTAACTCGTACCTGTGGAATACTCGCAAAAAACTCATAGGCTTCATCGGCGCGGCGCTGATATTTTTCAATACGCGATTTGAGATAAGTTTTATATTCAGGATGCTGATATAAATGTGGTAAAACAATTTGTGGCAAGGTTGTGGAGCAAACTTCAAGCATTTTTGTTAGTAGTATAATTTCAATAAAGCCTTTGAAATTATCATCCTTCTCAGCATTATAAACTTCTATCCAGCCACAACGTGAACCAGGCCAAGGAATATCCTTGCTGATACCCTTCATGCTAATACCCGGCACATCACCAATAATTTCATGCAATAAGGTGGTTTGCACACCATCAAATGTCATGTGATGATAAATTTCATCAAAAATAAGAAAACAGTCATATTTTTTAGCAATGGCAACAATTTTCTCAAGTGTTTCGCGTTTATAAACACTACCTGTCGGGTTGTTGGGGTTAATTACCAAAATAGCGACTACATGATCATTGTAACGAACCTTGTTTTCAATCTCTTCTATATCAGGTTCCCAGTCATTATTAGGGTCAAGTGAATACGAAATAAAAGAACAACCAGCATGCATGGATTCGGCTGTAGCATGGGATGGATAGGTGGGTGAAGGCATTAAAACCCGTGTTTCTTTTGGTAGATTATTCATTACTTTGTTAATGGCTTCACCTAAACCATTAAAAAATAAAATATCATCGACGGTACACTTCTTTTTATTTGAAAAATGTTCAAGAACATATTCGCGTGCGGCAATTGCACCTTTAGTTTCAGTATAGGCAAAACTTTGATCCGTTGAGACTTGTTTTTGCACAACTTCGTGCATCCATGCAGGGACATTTTCTCCTGCTGAAACAGGATCACCGATATTTTCCCAAATCATAGAAAAGTTACCTAACTTTTCGAGTCGTTTACCAATAGTAACCACCTCTCGAATTGGGTAGCGAAGCAGGGCGCTATCAGCGCGTAGTAGGTTTTGTCTCACGAATTATTACCGAATTAGAAGATTGTCAGACCCTTGATGGTAACAAAAAAAACCAAGGTATGCAGTTTCCCTAAGACCTATCAACTACGTTCTGCTTTTAACTGTAATAATGCCATTCCTAATAAAACAAACAGACTGCCGACAGTACGGTTAAACCAGATGGCTCGTTTATGAGATGAGAACCATTTTTTCGTTTTATAAGCCAGTAATCCATAGGTGCTTAAAACCAAAAAAGACATGCTCATAAATGTAAATGTCATTATAAGAAACTGAGGTGCAAGATCACTTTTTAGGTTGATAAATTGTGGGAATAGGGCAGTAAAGAACAGGATTGCTTTTGGGTTTGTAATAGCGATTAAAAAACCTTCGAGAAAAATAAATCTATTACTTTTCCTTTTTTGCTTGTTGTGTTGTTGATCACTAAAATAATTGACTTTAGAACGCAATTGTTTAACACCAAGGTAAATAAGATATAACGCACCAACTATCTTTAAAATTAAAAATAGGTTTGTGGAGGTTTTGAGTACTGCACCTAAACCAAAAATAGCAGCAGAAGAAAGCATAAGTAATCCCGTAATATTACCAGCGGATGATAATAAGACAGTTTTAAAGGCATATTGTAAGCTATTGGAAATAGCCAATAAAATAGCAGGACCAGGACTAAGGATGGCAACCGAAGCAACCACAATAAATAAAAGCCAAGTTGATAAATCCATATTAATTCCCTGATAGGTTATTTATTATACCGCCCCTAAGAACGCTGTCATTCAGCAGATAGAGTAAGATCAGAAAGAGAAAAAGATGTTATCACATCTGTTGCTTTAGTCTTACCAATTAATATATTGCCATTGTAGAACTGAATGCTTTCACCAGGTTCATAGACAAACTCACCTTCTGAACTGGTATAACCTGAATGTGTTTCAGTGACATAATACAAGTGATTTACAGAATCATCTTTTATTAATTGACCTATGCGGGTATTGCTCACAACGCCAACGCTTTCCCCGCAACCAATGAGAGAGAGCAATAATGCACTGACCAAAAGTTGCATTATGACTTTGCTTATTCTGTTGAAATATTTCATGGTGCTCTCCAAACATTGTTATTATGCTTAGAAGAACAAGGTAAGATGATAAGTATAAAAGGTAATTTATCACAAACTAAAAAAAACTAAGGAATGAAATAGATCAAATCAAATGCACTATTTATGTATTACACTTAAATATTTTTATAATTTAGGAGAGATAAGCAGTGGCTGATTTCCAATACCCCAATAATTTTGAAGATCTACAAGATCAAGTGCGTGAGGCTGGTTTGCTAGAGTGTGTACCATTTCGAGGAATCATTGAAATGGTGGCAATTATTGCCTCTTTAATCATTGTATTCGCTACCCTGAAATTATGGAATCCAATTTTATTAGGGCTGTTTTTAACGCTTATTTTTACACGCTCTGTATTTGTTTCACATGATGTCTTGCATCAGCAATATTTTCAAAGTAGAAAAATCTCGATGAGATTATCTTATCCTTTTTCTGCTTTCATCTTGTGTAATTCTCCTTCATGGTGGATATGGAAGCACAATGTTAATCATCATAACTGGTGTAATGTCCCTGAAAAAGATGAAGATATACGTGCGCTTGATGGTGCGTTTATGCCCGATAATAAAGGTAAAAGTCCCTTTGTTAAAAAGCATAAGCAATTGATTTTTTGGAGTGCTTTGTTTTTTATGTACCCTGCATTTATAGCTAAATCTTTTAGTTATGTTATTCATTGGAAAAAATATGGCGAGTTAGCATTGATGTTGCTTCATTGGGTGCTTATTTGGGGGGGGCAATTTTCACTATTCTACCCTTTGCTTCTGCTATTACTGTTTTTTTAACCTTAAACTTAGTGCTTTCTATTTGGCTGTCATTGGGTTTTATAACGAATCATCTTGGCTGTGAGGTCTTTGATTTGGATGAAAGCGAAAAACTTTCTTGGATGGAACTGCAAATGCGTACTAGCCGCTCTTTAAAAGGTGGTTTGTTTGTACATTGGTTTTATGGCGGTTTGAATACCCAAATTGAACATCATCTTTTTCCTAAAGCACCTCGGTTTAATTTATTAAAAGTACAGAAAATGACACGTGATTTTGCTAGAAAGCATAATATGAAATACTTTGAAACAACACCCTTTGAAGCCTATATGCAGATTAATCAAGTGCTGAAAAGTTAGTAATAGAATGGATGGCTTTTGCAAAAAATGTAAAAAAGGGGGGGATGGGTTTACATTAACCTGAATCCGTGAGGCTAATGCGGATATGAGGAATAAGGTATTGGTTTCACAGTGGAATTAAAAAATCTTAGCTTCACCCATAGGTTAAGCGGGTATTTTTTAAACCGCTGTGGAATCAATAACTTGTTTATCATGCCGTAGTAGCCTCACGGATTCAGGATTAAATAAACCCTGATAAATTGCGTTACTTCCTTGGAGTGGTCTTGTCTAACTCACGTAAATACGCTAATTTCTCCCCAATTTTCAATTCTAAGCCTCTTGGGGCTGGCTCGTAGTAGATGCGTTCACCAATTTCTTCAGGAAAATAAGTCTCACCCGCAGCATAAGCACCTTCTTCTTGATGTGCATAGCGGTAGTCTTTTCCATAGTCGAGTTGTTTCATTAGGCTTGTGGGGGCGTTTCGTAAATGCAGTGGTACGTCTAAAGAACCTGATTGTTTTGCGTCTTTCATAGCTGATTTGTATGCAGTATAAACAGCATTGCTTTTTGGTGCTGATGCTAAATAGATGACTGCCTGAGCAATGGCTAATTCTCCTTCTGGGCTACCTAAGCGTTCATACGCTTGCCAAGCATTCATTGCTAATTCTAAGCCTCTTGGGTCGGCGTTGCCTATGTCTTCACTTGCTATACGCACTACACGACGCGCGATATACAGTGGGTCACAACCACCATCGAGCATTCGACATAACCAATAGAGTGCGGCATCGGGGTTAGTTCCGCGTACACTTTTATGTAAGGCTGAGATTTGTTCATAAAATAAATCACCGCCTTTATCAAAACGTCGTGAAGTTTCAGTGGCAATTTGTTTCACGCTAGATAGTGTGATTTTTTTGTTTTCAGCTAAATCAGTCGCAATTTCTAGCCAGTTTAGCCCTCTTCGTGCGTCACCATCGGCTGCATTTGCTAAAAATTCTAGTGCCTCATCGCTTATTATTAGCTCAAGATCACCTAAGCCTCGTTCTTTATCATTAAGAGCTGCTTTTAAAATGGTTTGAATATCTTCAGTCGTAAGTGATTTAAGAATATAGGTACGCACACGTGATAAAAGCGCATTATTTAATTCAAAGGATGGGTTTTCAGTAGTTGCACCGATAAAACTAAATGTACCATCTTCAATATGAGGCAGAAAGGCATCTTGTTGTGATTTATTAAAGCGGTGTACTTCATCCACAAATAAAATGGTTTTGCGTCCATCCAACTGATGATTTTGTTTAGCGAGTTTAACTGCCTCTCGAATATCTTTTACACCTGATAAAACTGCAGACATGGTTATAAACTCAGCACCACTATAATGTGCAATGAGTCGTGCCAATGTGGTTTTGCCTGTTCCTGGTGGTCCCCAAAACAACATTGAATGCAGTCTGTCTTGCTCAATGGCTGAACGCAACTGTTTTGACTTGCCCAAAATATGCTGTTGCCCTATGTATTCATCCAAAGATTGTGGACGCATTCGCTCAGCAAGTGGTTGGTTTTCAGCTTTTAACATGATTGGGTTATCACTCAAGACATATTGTCTTTCTTGAACGTGTTTTAAAGACGTAAAAACTAGGGGAGTACTCAAATACGGCATAGCAAGGGTTGCTCCCACCATAACCGACACTGGTTAATATGCCGATATCTAATCGCCCATTATGGTTAAGATCTTCTATGTGAATATAATCTGCCCCATATTCATTTAACAAATAACCACTAATAGATTTAAGCTTTGATGCTGGCATCTCTAAATTTCTAGTGCTTATTTGCGCATAGACAAAAGACCCTTTAATATAGGCTTTAACTGTAGGGTTATTTGAATAAGAGTACCATTCTTTTTGACTGGTTTGTTGATCGGCATTGGCAAGGGGAATCATTGATATTGCTAGAATAAGCAAAACAGACAAAGAGAAGATTCGTTTTTTTATTTGTTTCATATAATACCTCGAGAGTTTGTGCTTTCGTTAGTTTACACGGTTTATTAGTTTGAATACTTATTCGACAGTCTTTTTTGTCAGTAGTTCTTAAGGAAAACCTGATTAAGTCGATTAGAAGTTAGCGGCAGATTTGGCAAGCTAAAAATAATTAGACTTGATCAGGTTTCCCTTAATAACCATAACAACTTTTTTCGGTTTTTGGATGTTTATTGTGATTATCGGTAAATTTCTAAAACTGAACTTGTTAACTATGAGATAGACTAACTATTTATATTTAAGGGCTTTCTGCATCATTAAAAAGAAAATTTAAAGGGGATCAAAGTAAATGAATCTTAAATGGCTTGTTCATATTATACACCTATCACTATTGTCATTGTTGCTCACAGCATGTGGAGGTGATGGAGAAATATATCCTAAAAATACAGATACCATGCCCCCTGATAAGCCAAGTGAGCCCACTTTTCAACGCTTCACTGGTGGTAGAATCCAAGTTAGTGGAACGGCGGAAGCAGGTTCAACAATCAAAATTCATTTTGCACAAGATGACTCAAGTGTTAGCAAGATGGTCGATGCTGATGGCAAATATTCAGTAGTTTCCCAGCGTCCCATTATTACTCGTAATACAAGTGATATTAGCTTAACTGCCACAGATACGGCAGGCAATGAATCACAAGTAACTTATGCAATAATTCCTGCTCCAAAAATTATTACAGTACCTTTATTGGCTCCGTTTGAAAAGACTGTTCCTATTATTGGGGTTAAATATCGTACCTCGCTTTATCATGATACGGGCATCACCTTAGATGACGGAAGTTTTAGCTACACGGAAGGCGAAACTATAATGTTTAATATTGCAGGCAAAGACTATCGCTTATTGCCCATTGCAAAAAACACCATTCATCAGCTAGTCCCTGCGACAGCAACGATTGATACCGCACAAAATCTCAAACTGATAATATTTAATTTGGATACTGATGCCAATCCATCTAATGGTATTGATCTAACAGATATTAATGCAAATATTGATCCTGCTCTCCCTACTAATGAAGTCAATAAGCATCTTTTTCACTACACTGGTTTAGCTCCAAGGCTTATCTACTCGCCTTCGTTGGGTATTAACACCGAAGCACCACAGGGAGAATCTGATCTTGTGGGTCAACCCATGCCTTTTGTAGATATTTTTCGCACCGCTCGCCCTTTTGCAGAGCTTTCTAAAAAAGTGAAAACTGATCCTAATGGCTGGCCGACTGAGCTTGACCCTAGCTTAGGCTATGCCAAAACAAAACTTTTGCAAGGCACGCTTGCCAATGCCATTCCAAATGGAAAATATACCCTTCTTTATGAGGGTTCTGGCACTGTGCAAATTGGTGGTGCTTCAAATGTAAAAGGCTTGCCGAATCATGAAGGCTATACCTTTGATTTGAATTTAAAAAATCAGGCAGAGAAGCCAGAGGCTAACGCACTCAATATTATTATTAAAGATATATCCCCTGGTAACTACATCAGGAATATTCGAATCATTATGCCTGGTGGTATTTGTGAGAATAATAACAGCGGTGAAAAAGTTGCTTTTATTCGTGTCAATTCAGCTTCTGAATGTCCTAGCAATGCCACTTACTCTTCTTTTGTCGAGCAATATACAACAGACCGAAATAAAATTGTCTTTAACCCTGATTATTTAGCTTTTTTACGTCAATTTAAAGTTATTCGGATGATGAATTTAACTGAATCTAGTCACGGTAGATCATCCTGCATAATAAAAACAGGCGAGACAAATGCAGGTGAGATCGATGATGATTGTATTTCAGAGCCTTTAAAATGGGAAAATCGCGCTAAAATGGATGATGCTGTCTGGGGAGGAAGTGCTAGAACTAGTCATACAAAACGTAATGGCGTACCCGTAGAAGTAATCGTAGCACTTGCAAATACACTAAACCGAGATATCTGGGTTAATATGCCTCATGCATCCACAGATGAGTATAATTACAAGTTTGCCGAGGTGATATTTAAAACACTCAAAGATAATCTTAAAGTCTATATTGAGTATTCCAATGAAACATGGAACTCAGGATTTGCAAGTCACTTCTTTGTTCAAAAAAGAGGGATTGAATTAGGTTATAACACCGTTCCTTCCGAATTCAAAGGCTACCGAGATGAAGAATACTTTGCTCGCTTACGTTTTTATAGTCGTCGGGCGACTGAAATATTTGCCATCTGGAAAACCGCCTTTAGTGGAAGTAATAGCCGCTTAGTACGTGTTTTAGGCACTCAGCAGGGTGATAAAGTTCTTTCAGAGCAAATGATCAAGTATGTCGGCAGTGGTGCAATTGATGCTTTAGCAATGGCTCCTTATTTCTTTGGCTGTGTAGAAAAGACAGGTTCTTGTCGTGATGCAACAAAACTCTTAAAAGATGCTACAACAGTTGATGATGTCTTCGATGTTATTGATCAAGATAAACAACGTGATCCTAGTGCTCTAGCAGGAACAATTGCCAAAATTGATGCCCAAGCCAGTATTACCCATAAATACAATTTACAATTATTGGCTTATGAAGGTGGTCAACATCTCACAACAAGCGTTATGGGGCGTTTAAAGCTTGATGAAAGTGAAAAAGCAACATTCAGAGAACTGTTTAAAAAAGCCAATCGTGATCCTCGCATGAAGCAACGTTATGAATATTTGCTAAAGGCTTGGAAGGAAAGAGTGTCTAAAAGTACCACTTTATTTACGCTATACACATTACCCCAAACATTCTATCGCTATGGTAATTGGGGCTTAAAAGAGCATTTGAATGCGAGCCGAGAAAAATCTCCAAAATTTGATGGAGCCATGACTTTTCAAGAAGGCATGAGAAAGTGCTGGTGGGATAACTGTGAATGAGTGCAGTAAAATAATAAAGACTATTAAAAAACATCGTTTTACTTAGTTGATTTTTAGTCTATAAAGGCATCATGAAAATAACTACTCAAGACTTAGGTCATGGTATCACTTTGGTTGATGCCGAATATGGACAATCAGGTGTTGCTGCTGTCTATCTCATAGAGCAAGATAATGAAGTTGCCATTATTGAAACTGGTACAAATCATAGTGTTCCTTATATCAAAGAAGCACTTGAAGCTAAAAATTTAAGCTTTGATAATGTGCGCTATATTATTCCAACTCATGTTCATTTGGATCATGCGGGAGGAGCTGGAGAACTGATGCATCAGTGCTCTAATGCGCAATTAATAGTCCATCCATTTGGTGCTAGACATTTAATTGATCCCAGTAAGTTGGAAGCAGGAACAATTGCAGTTTATGGCGAAGAGAAATTTCGTAAACTCTATGGAAAAATTCGTCCAATAGATGCAAACCGTGTTATTGAAGCCGATGGTTTATTTAAAATTAAACTAAATAAGCGGCAACTCAAGTTTTTTGATACCCCAGGTCATGCCCGTCATCATTTTTGTGTTTATGATAAACAGAGTGCTGGAATTTTTACTGGTGATACTTTTGGAGTTTCTTATCCTCAAATAACCACAGAGCAAGGGCCTTTGGTTTTTGCCACAACAACACCAGTTCAGTTTGACCCAGGCTCGCTTCTGCAAAGTATAGATTGCTTGATTTCAGTAGAGCCTGAAGTTATGTATCTCACACATTTTGGTGCTATTACACCAACCGCTGATGTTGTAAAGCAATTAAAACGAAGCATTCGTCGTTTTTCAAATATCGCGCTCAACTTGCAAAAAAAGCCAGAAAATCGAGTGATGGTCATTGAAGAACAAATCACAGACTTTTTGCTAGAAGTTCTTAAAGAAATGGGTTGCCATCAGTCTTCTGAATATTGTGAATCAGTAATTAGAGCTGATATGCATCTCAATGCAAAAGGGCTGGATTTTTGGTTGAATAAAGTTTGATTGATACCCATCCCCCCCCTTTTTTACATTTTTTATAACACAGAGAGCGCTTTTCCTTAAGGAAACCCTGATCAAGTCCAATTATTTTTAGCTTGCCAAATCTGCCGATATTTTCCATGAAGCTCGACGCAATAGAATGACTATTACGACTCACTTCATGAAAAATAGCGATAGATTTATCTGCGCTAAATTCTAATCGACTTAATCAGGTTTTCCTTAAACCTGAATCCGTGAGGTCACTACGGCACAGAACGCAAGCTATTGATTCATCATGGGTTTAAAAAATACCCGCTTAATCTATGGGTGAAGCTAAGATTTTTTAAATCCCGTGCTAAACCAATATCTTGCGCCCTGTTATCCGCATTGACCTAACGGATTTAGGTTAAAGAAAGTATTTTCCCGCTGTGGCTACAATGGTTGTGATAATTCCAAGGGTTAGGTTTATGCCTACCAGTGTTCGTATTTGCCCTAATGCTTTTGCACCATCAGACCAGTTTTCATTGCTAATAGATTTTTTAAGGCGTCGATAGGGAGCAAAATAAATATGAGAAAATATCAGCATCATTAAGCTGCCAACGCCCGTCATAATATGTATAAAAATAGGGGGGGTGGGAAACTGAAAGAACATCCAGAAGCCTGTCAGTAAGATTAAAAATATTGCTATCCAGACCCACAAGAAAAACCGTTGGAAGGTTGCTTGCCATAGTTTTAGGCGTAAAGGTGGTTCAAGTATTTGAATAGATGCAGGGCGCAATGAAGAGTGTGCGAAAAACATTCCGCCAATCCATACGATAATAGCTAAAGTATGAATGGTGATAGCAAGAGACATATACATAATTGTAGGAACTGATTAATTAATTGAGTTCGACAGTATGACAAATCAAAATAAGAAAGCAAATATCCTTAGTTCTGAGTTCTTTAGTTATTTGCTTGTTCCTAAATACTCTTTTAAGACTTTATGCCAATCATCGCTATGAATGATCTTAAGCATTACTCGATTAACTGACTCACGAAGTGGGCTGTTTTCAGGGAATGCGATACCATAGTTTTGGTATTCAAAGAGCTTATCAATTACTCTGAGTTTGTCTTCAAACTTTTGTTTAATGGTGAATTTCAAAAGAGGAGCATCATAAACCATAGCATCAATTTTATTATTATTTATTGCTGAAAGACCTTGCTCAACTGAATTAAAATAGTGTGATTCAAGTCTACGGCTTTTTAAATAACTATCACTGATTGAGTTTTCAATGCTGGCTATACGTGCTTTAGGTAAGTCATCTGGTCCTGTAACTAAAGGGTCCATTTTGGCAAGAGTTAGCGTGGAAGCAACGCCTGCAATAATGGCTGATACCAAAAGAAGGGATGAAAACATCCAGAATAGTGCAATCATGCGTCCCCCAAGTGTTTTTGGTGTCATATCACCATAACCAACTGTTGTCATGGTGACAGCAGCCCACCAGATTCCGCTGGCAATGCCTTTTACTGGGCTGGGGTTAAAGTTTTTAGGATTTTTCTTTCTTTCGAGTAGCCAAGTAATTGTGCCAATAACGAGCAGTATGAAAAATAGCAGAGATAGAATTAAAAACATCTGTTTTGAAAAAATACCCTTTAGTACGGTAACCCAAGGGCTGTTTACTTTATTAGGAATGGCAATGCTCAAGCCCGTAGCATAATAGGCATGACTAAAATCAAAATGTTCTTCACGTTCTGCTGTGATGGTGATTGCTGCAATTGCTGCATCAAGTGATGCATCTTCTACCTCTTTTAGTAGGGAGTGAAGATCAAGCTCTTTCCATTGATACTTAATATTTAGCTCTTTAGCAATTTGTTGCCAAAGTTCAATGCTAATGCCTTGCCACTCTCCATCCTTGCCTTTCATTGCAAAAGGCGGGGCGATCTTTGTGCCAATAATTAAGGTTTTGTTTTCAGTTGGATTATTTTGTGCGGCATAAACTAGGTTACTGAATATGGAAATAGTAAAAAGGCAAAAGAAAAAAATGGGCAAACTTATATAGAATTTTTTGTTCATAAGCTATCTCCTTATTTAGTTTGAAAATAACTGTTTAATCAGAGTCTTTAGGATTGGGGCTTAATATTATAGGGGGGCTTGGCATAGATTTGGCAAGCTAAAAATAATTGGACTTGATCATGGCTTCCTTAAGGAAAACAAAATATGTAAAAAACAGGGGGGATGGGTAGTAAAGATTCTTTTAAGTCTGAATCTGTAAGTTCAATGTAGATAATGGATTCAGAATAAATAAAGGCAGGTTAAACCTGCCTTTATTTTATGCTAAGAAATCATAACAGGATTACTATTTGTCATGTGTTTCCTTAAGGACTTCTTGCATTTCTGCTTCTACCGCTTCATCAAGATGTATATCTTCTTCTTCATAGATACCTGCGTTAGGATCATTGAAAATCGAGACATCCATTTTCCCTTCGCTCTTGGCAACAATACTTGATACAGTTGCATCACCAGAGACATTTACTGCGGTTCTAATCATATCCATAAGGCGATCAACACCCAGTATCAGGCCGATACCTTCAACAGGCAATCCAACTTGTGTGAATACCATTGATAACATAATCAAGCCGACACCAGGGACACCTGCTGTACCAATTGAGGCAAGCACAGACATGAGTATGACAGTTAAATAACCTGAGATTCCTAGTTCAACATTGTAGACATTGGCTATGAATACGGTGGCGACACCTTGCATGATTGCCGTTCCATCCATATTGATTGTTGC
>JALSLM010000132.1 GCA_026988295.1 Thiotrichaceae bacterium | reverse complement strand
TGTTGTCTTTGTCTACAATCACGTCGATCATAGCAGTTAAACTTATTAACCACCCATGCCATAGGGAAGACGTGTTCAATATTAATCCAGTCGGGCTTATTGGGACCGAACTCTTGTTGGCTGTATAGTGTTTTGCCACCCGTTGCATAAAGATTACGCCAGAATAGGCGGATGGCTTGTTGGTAACTGCGAAGCTGTGTTTGTTTTTGATACATTAGAAAAGTACTATTGTGTAAGGAAAACCTGATTAAGTCGACGCTAAAAATAATTGAACTTGATCAGGCTTTCCTTAAGGGGGGAAAATAACTCACCCCTTATGATAAAACTCTATCGACCAAATAATTTACTTGCCATATTGATAGCTCCACCAATTCCACCAATAGAATCGAGAAGAGAGCCACCGCTACTTGCTTTGTCAACCATCTCTGGCAGTGCTTCACGGAGTCCACCGACTGCTTCTTCTTGGCTTAGACCTAGTTGAGATGCAAAATCAGATATTTTGTCAGCGCCAAACATTTCAGTAATGTGACTATCTTCAACAGGTGCATTATCACCATCGCCTAACCATGATTGAGCAATTTCAGCCATTCCACTACCTTGCATCTTTCCGAGGAGTGAACCGATGTCAAAACCACCGTCGCTACTGCCTCCTGTTAAACCAGAAAGTGCTGAAGTTAAAGAGCCAAGATCTAGGCCGCTTCCTGCATCACCGCTTAATTTGCTTTTAATAAAACTACTAGCACCCATTTTTAATAAATCAGACATATCCATAGTTAATTTCCTTTGTGTTGATTGGTTGTGAGCTGTAAACTTTTTTACTTGAATCCGCATTGACCTCACGGATTCAGGTTTTAGTCCATTGGTATACGAATCTTCTGACCAGGGAAAATCAGGTCAGGATCTTTTATAACTTCTCGATTAGCATCGAAAATCTTGGTGTATTTGTTTCCATCACCATAGAAGTTTTTAGCAATTTTCCAAAGGCTATCACCTTTTTCAATTTCATAATATTGTACTTCGTAGGTTTGTGTTGGTGAAGAGACTTCATCAGCACGTACTTCTTCTATTCCCATAGCATTACCAGCCATAAGAATGACCTTCTCAAGTGCGCTAGGGTCATCTGTTTCACCTTTTATAGTTGCTACACCGTCAACTACGTTAATTTGTAGATCATTAATGCCTGGGTTATCTTCTTCGATATGTTCTTTTAACTTATCTGAAGCAGCATTATCATCATCATCGCTACCAAATATTTTGTTGCCGATATTCTTGGCAAAATCAAATAGACCCATTATTCTTTCCTCTGATATTAGATATTTGTGTGAATACATTCACATTACCTATCATAAGGTTATTACTGGATAATTCAATAGATAAAACAATTGTTTAACGATTAATAGCGTATATGTTCAAGAATTCCGTCTAACTCATCCAAATTATTATATTCTACAATCAATTTTCCTTTGCCTTTGGTGTTGTACTGAATACTGACTTTTGCACCTAATTTTTCTGCAAGTGATTCTTCTAGTTTTAGCACTTCAAGTGCCTTTTGGGGGGAGGCTGATTTTGTTTTATCGGCATCAGGGGTATTTAATTTTTTGACGAGTCGCTCAGTTTCTCGTACTGAAAACTGATTTTTTGCTACTTTTTGTGCAGTTTCTATTTGCAGTGAGCCATTAAGTGCTAAAAGGGCGCGGGCATGTCCCATATCAAGCTGACGCTGGTCGAGTAGCTCTTTGGTTTTTTCTTCAAGATCAATTAAACGTAATAAATTAGTAACAGCAGTACGTGATCGACCAACTGATTCTGCTGTTTGTTGGTGGGTTAAGCCAAAGTCTGAAATCAAACGACTCATTGCAAGTGCTTCTTCCAAAGGGTTTAAATCTTCACGCTGAATATTTTCAATTAGTGACATTGCTGCCGCTGCTTGATCAGGAATATCTCGAATAATAGCTGGAATAGTGTGTAAACCTGCTATTTGAGAAGCGCGCCAGCGACGTTCACCCGCAATTAGCTCATAGTTACCGCCTTCAATTCTACGAACCACAACAGGCTGTACCAAGCCTTGTGCTTTAATGGAGTCTGCCAATTCCTGTAAGGCATCGGGGTCAATGCTGAGGCGGGGCTGGTATTCGCCTTTGCTAATTTTTTCAACCGCTAGTTGTTTTAATTCACTGTCTTTGTTGCTATCTTTTGTTGCTGAACTTAGCAACATATCAAGCCCACGACCTAGCCCTGGTTTCATCGCCATAATATATATCTCTTAATTAATAAGGCATGGAGGAAGAATAATAAACTACTCTATTTCTTTAAGGAAAACCTGATTAAGTCCGATTATTTTTAGCTTGCCAAATTCTAATCGACTTGATCAGGTTTTCCTCAAGCTGCTTCCCGCGAGGCTTCTTTTCTAATCATTTCAGCTGCAAGTGCTAAATACGCTAATGCGCCATGTGAGCGTTTGTCATACATCAGAACAGGCAAGCCGTGACTGGGTGCTTCTGCGAGCCTAATATTACGGGGGATTGAGGTATTATAAAGCTTCTCGCCAAAATATTCGCTTAATTGTCTGGATACATCTTTTGCCAGATTACTACGCGGATCGTACATAGTACGTAATAAACCCATAATTTCAAGTTTAGGATTAGAGTTTTGGCGAATTGTTTCAATCGAACCGACTAAGGCTGATAAGCCTTCCAGTGCATAATATTCACACTGCATGGGGATTAATACACCATTCGCGGCAACTAATGCGTTGACGGTTAGCATATTGAGTGATGGCGGACAATCTATCAGAATATAATCAAAGTTATCCTTAATGCTGGCTAATGCTTTGTGTAGACGATATTCACGTTCAGCCATTTGCATCATTTCTAGCTCAGCAATGGTTAAATCAGGGCCACCACCAAGTGCCATGATATTGGTATTAGGTATTGTCTGTAACGCGTCTTCAACATTGGCATCACCCAATAATACATCACTTAATAATACGGGGGGGCTATGTTTATTAAGACCAACGCCCGTTGTAGCATTGCCTTGCGGGTCCATGTCAACAATTAGAACTTTGCGTTTCATAACAGCTAGAGAAGCAGCCATGTTCACGCTACTGGTGGTTTTTCCTACGCCACCCTTTTGATTGGCAACTGCAATAATTTTTGTCATGATCACATATTCTAAGTGGATTTGGAGAATACAAACATTAACAAAATCTTGCCATTTTTGATATACCCATCCCCCCTGTTTTTTATACATTTTATTTGCATAACAGAGATTTGCTAACTCATACCAGCAACAACACAGCGTAAAATACCATAGTCAAACTCACCATCTAGTTCATCAAATAATGGCTTGAAAGCCTTTTCTTCCTTGGTTTTTAAAAGTTCGGCGGTGCGTTCTATCATCTCTATTTCATCATCTTCAATATCCAGAACATCCGCAGCCGCGAGCATTCCTGCTTCGATTGCATCTGCTAAATGGGTGTAAATTGTCGATAAAGACAGTTCACGTTTTTCTGCGATCTCATCAAGACTTAATTTTTGATGATAAAGTGCGAGTGTTTCATTAATAGTGTCTGAAAAGTTGTTATTAAGAATCTCAGGCAAAGGATATTCACGGATAATATCCATGAATTGTGTGCCATAGCGTTCTAGTTTCATCTCACCTACGCCACTGATATAGCGGAAGGTTTCATTGCTTTGTGGACGCTTTCTTGCCATTTCGATCAAGGATGCGTCACTAAAAATAACATAGGGCGGAACACCCTGTTCATTCGCTAATTCAGTTCGCAATTCACGCAATGCTTCGAATAATTCACTATCCATACTGCGTAATTCTGCTTTGACTCGTGCAATATTTTCTTTTCTAGCGCTTACAGGTTTTTCATGTTTGAGTGCCATCAGAGTGATTTCACCCTTTAATAGAGGGCGTGATTTTTCGGTTAATTCAAGTGCGCCAAACTTTTCCATATTAATATTGATATAACCCTGAGCTATCAACTGACGATACAAACTACGCCATTCTACATGTGTAAGATTCTCGCCAATGCCCCAAGTGCTGACCTTATCATGCCCATTTTGTAATATTCTTTGATCAGTTTTACCGAGTAGAACATCAATAACATAAGTGACACCAAAGCGTTGCCCTGTACGATATACTGACGATAAGGCTTTTTGAGCTTCAACGGTGGCATCCCAAGTATCCGGTGGATTCAAGCAGTTATCACAGTTACCACAGGGCTTTTTCATTTCCTCATCAAAATATGCCAGAATTGCCTGACGACGGCAGCTAGCCAACTCACACAAACCCAGCATGGCATCAAGTTTTTGATAGGTGATTCGTTTATATTCCTCACTGCCGTTGCTGTCTTGCATCATTTTGCGTAACGATATAACATCTTGCAAGCCATAGCTCATCCAAGCATCGGCTGGGTCACCATCACGACCTGCTCTACCTGTTTCCTGATAATATGCCTCAATATTTTTGGGTAAACTCAAATGTGCCACAAAACGCACATCTGGCTTGTCAATTCCCATTCCAAAAGCAATGGTGGCAACAATAATGACACCATCCTCACGCAAAAATCGCTTTTGGTTTTCAGCGCGGACTTCCACAGGCAAACCCGCATGATAGGGCAGGGCGGTTAACCCTTTAGTACTCAACCACTCGGCTGTTGTCTCAACCTTTTTACGCGAGAGACAATAAACAATTCCCGCATCACCTGAATGTTTTTCTTGAAGAAAATGCCAGAGTTGATTGCGAGCATTTTGCGCCTCCGAAATTGTATAGCTGATATTTGGGCGGTCAAAACTATTAACATAAACGCCTGCATCATTAAGTCTAAGTTGCTGAATAATCTCGCTTCGTGTACGTTTATCGGCTGTTGCAGTTAGCGCAATGCGAGGCACATCAGGAAAGCGATCAGGCAATACCGATAACTGTTGGTATTCAGGACGAAAATCATGCCCCCATTGAGACACACAATGCGCCTCATCTATAGCAAACAGAGAAATTTTACATTGGCTAAGAAGGTTTAAAGTCTGTTGGTTGAGTAAACGCTCAGGAGCAACATAAAGCATTTGCAACTCACCTTTTAGCAATGACTCCTCAACATTTTGCTGTTCAAACCCTGTTAGTGTTGAATTTAAAAAAGCAGCTTTAACCCCTAATTGTTGCAACGCATCAACCTGATCTTGCATTAAGGCAATCAAAGGGGAAACAATCACACCCACGCCATCTCTTATCATTGCAGGTATCTGATAACAGAGAGACTTACCGCCACCAGTGGGCATCAAGACAAAGGCATCCCCACCATTTAAGAGCTGTTGAATTATATCGTGTTGATTATGACGAAAATCACTGTAACCAAAGGTTTTTTGTAAGACGATTTGTGCGTTTTGCATTTTCTTAGGGGGTATTTTGCAGAAAGCTTATTGTGATTTATTTTTAAACTTATTAATACCCATCCCCCCCTTTTTTTACACTTTTTTCAGAAGTCTTCTTTTGGTAGTGGATTACAAAGTGGATTAAAAGCGGGCAAAAAGAGAGTTAAAAGCGGCATAAATCTGTACTTTTGTAGGTCAGATTAGCGATAGCGTAATCCGACAAAGATACGATTCTTAATCACAAATATCTAATGCATAGGCAAATTT
Organism: Thiotrichaceae bacterium; assembly: GCA_026988295.1. Classification (GTDB taxonomy): domain Bacteria; phylum Pseudomonadota; class Gammaproteobacteria; order Thiotrichales; family Thiotrichaceae; genus Cocleimonas. The sequence goes on along the minus strand of JALSLM010000132.1, from coordinate 7,399 downwards.
ACTATAAATATACGCACTGATAAAACCAAAGACCATTCCAGCAAGGGAGAACCATAGCGCATACAAGCCACTATCTCGTGTGATATTTCCCGTTGCCATTAATGATAATGTAATGATTGCGATAGTAGCGCCTATTAAAGCACCCAATAGAAGAAAGTTTCTCCTGTTATAAAGCCTTAGATGCTTTAATAAAATTGGGATAAAGAAAATAATTATAAATGTGGTAATGAAGCAAACTAGAGTAAAAAATAAATAAGCTAAAGCAATAAACTGTATCCCGCCATCAGAAATCTCTTGAGAAAAATTAAAGTGCCCAGTGTAAGAATCAATAGACAAGCCGACTATGATGTATATCAAAGCAATAAGAGGAGCTACTGATGAGGCGAGGAAGTATGCTTTTATATTCATAAACTATCACAATAAGTTAGCAATCAACACTAGGAGGCTGTCTGAGAACTAAGAATTGACTGCAAATCCCATAAACATCATAATCTGAGTTTATCAAATTCGTTAAATAGAGCAACTATTCGCCTCTTTTGATAAACTCACCTTATAATATTTCTGAAATTTTCGTTTCAATCCGAGTTTTCAGACAGCCTCCTAGCACTCCATCAATATTGGTTTGATGGAGTGCTAGTGCTTATCCCTTTTATTATAATAGATACAAGCCAGAATCATTGTTGAAATAGCACACAGAGACAGAAGGAAATATAAGCAATAACTCAGATCCTGAATCCGTGAGGTCACTACGGCACAGGATGCAAGCTATTGATTCATCACGGGTTTAAAAAATACCCGCTTAACCTAAGGGTGAAGCTAATATTTTTTAAATCTCGTGCTAAACCAATATCTTACACCCTGCTATCCGCATTGATCTCACGGATTCAGGTCAGATTTTAATAACGCTTTTCCTGCAAGGCCGCAATGCGTTCTTCTAAAGGAGGGTGTGTCATTAGTAGCCTACTGAAACCTGCACCAATTTTACCTGAAATACCAAAAGCAGCCATCTCACCCGGTAAATCCTCTGGTTGGCTTGCCTGTTGTAGACGACGCAATGCAGCGATCATTTTTTCACGACCAGCAAGGTCAGCACCACCTTTATCAGCATGAAACTCACGGTAACGAGAAAACCACATAACAATCATGCTGGCTAAAAATCCTAATAGCATTTGTGCAACCATTGATACGATAAAATAAGTCATACCATAACCACCACTGTTATTATTCTCTCCATCTCTATTACTTGAAAGGACTGAATCTACTAACCAAGCGATAACACGAGCAAAGAACATCACAAAAGTATTTAAAACGCCTTGCAATAGCGTTTGAGTCACCATATCACCATTAGCAACATGCGCCATTTCATGACCCAAAACCGCCTCAACCTCATCAGCACTCATACTCTCTAATAAACCTGTACTAACAGCAACCAAAGCATCATTTTTTCGCGCACCCGTCGCAAAAGCATTAGGAGCACCATGAAATATACCAACTTCTGGCATATCAATACCTACCTTATCAGCTTGGCGCTTAACTACATTTATTAGCCAACGCTCTTGTTTAGTGCTGGGTTGATCAATAATATGCACACCCATACTACGTTTAGCAGCACCTTTAGACATCCATAAACTAATAAATGCACCACCAAAACCAAGTGCTAATGACATAAGCGCAATATAACCAAACTCAGCAGGCAAGCCCATCCCAGACATTTTCTGAGAAAGCCCAAAAGATGCATCAAGAATATTCCAAACCAGTCCTAATACAGCAACAACAGCAAAGTTTGTTGCGATGAGTAAAATAGTACGTTTCATTTTGTTACCCTAAAAATTAATTATTTAAAATATTGGGGATTTCAGCGATATATATCAAGTAAACAACACGTTTAATTGCAAAACCATAGCCCATTTTTTTGTTAGGCTTTCTGTTATTGGTTTAAGCCTATTAATTGGCTCTAAGTTATACGCAGGCTCTTGGAGTGAATGGATACGTGATAACAAACGACCTATCGCAACAGGCGGAAACCCTGAATACCCATCAATATAAAAGGATACTCATACATTTTATCCATCATTCCTGCAAGTTTTAGCGGGACTCTTGCTATACATGCGCGTAAGTCATGCGCAAAGTTCAAGCAGATCCCCGCTTAAAACATGCGGGAATGACGGTGTGTTATATTTTTGCATCGTGAATAGCACAGTAGTCTATGATAAAAAGTGTAAAAAAGTGGGGGGATGGGTTGCATAAATAATAGATCCCCATCCCCCCGTTTTTTTGCATTTTTTTGTTGTTTCTAAATACTTATAAAGCTCCAACAAGAAAAGCTAAGCCGATTGTGGCTATAACACCTCCTCCTGCGCGTACTATGTATTCACCCCATGACCAGCGTTTTAATTCGCCAATAGCGATACCTGCTAGGTGTAGTAGACCTGTTCCAATGACGAAGCCAATGCTAAATACGAGTGGATTAGCTGCATTGGGTAGTTCGGTGCCGTGTGCATGACCATGAAAAATTGCAAATGCGCCAACGATTAAGGCTGCGACCCAGATGGGTGGACGCAAGGCAAATACAACAGCTAAGCCTAATAATAATCCCGATAAAGCTATGCCTGTTTCAATATAGGGGATGGGTACGCCAGCAACGCCTAAAGCACCGCCGAAAGCCATTACCAATGGGAAAACAATGGGTAGTATCCAGATGGCAGGCTTTCCTAAAAATGCTCCCCAAAGACCTACGGCAATCATTGCTACTACATGATCTAGGCCTGAAATAGGGTGCATAAAGCCGCTACTAAAGCCTCCACGGAGTGTTGCTGCATCTGTATGTGCTGAGGCAACTGAGGCTAGTGATAAGAATAATAGGGTTAAAATAAATTGGATAAAAGGGTTTTGTTGCCATTTTTTCATTGGGGTCTCACTCGGTATCTGTGTAAAATACTATTTTACTCTTTTTCGTCTATCTAACAAATGTTTTTATTTTTGTCCGCTCTTTTTTCGTTTGCACTCTTTTCGTTTGCACCTAGCTGGTTTATGCAAGGCATGCTTCATCCCCTGCAAACGCCATCCCATATTTTATTGGTTTTAAGTTTGGGTTTATTGATTGGTCAACAACTTAGTCAAAAACGTTTTTTGTTATCTAGCGTGATACTCTTTAGCTTTTCTGTGCTTGTAGGATTAATATTGAATCGGATAATTCGTTTGGATTTTGATATTGAACTAATTCTTTTGGGGTTGGGTCTACTTATCAGTTTGTTGGTGATTATTAAATTGCCTTTGCCCAGTCTACTGATAGCATTTTTGGTAATTATTTCTGGTATTGGTTTAGGTTTGAATTCTAGTCCAATAGTGATTCCAGGTTTAGGATCGACTAGTGTATATAACTGGCAGATTGGTGCTGCTTGTAGTTTTATTGCGGGTGTTTTACCTGCCGCATTAATTGCTTGCTTTATAAACAACTACTGGCAGGGTATTATATTAAGGGTACTGGCTTCATGGATAGCAACCAGTGCAATTTTTGTATTAGCGTTTATCCTTATTCAGCCCTGAATCTGAGAGGTCACTGTGGCATAGAGCTGTGACCTAGAACTAAGAATTGACTGCAAATCCCATAAGCATCATAATCTGAGTTTATCAAATTCGTTAAATAGAACGACTATTCGCCTCTTTTGATAAGCTCACCTTATAATAGTTCTGGTATTTTCGTTTCAATCCGAGTTCTCAGACAGCCTCCTAGATTTAGGTAAACAATAGGAATGTAAAATGAAAAAAATAGTATTTTTGGGATTATTCTCATTTCTTTTCGGTATGAGTCATCTAGTAGTTGCTCATTCATTTCATTATGAAATTCAAGTGAGTAATGAGTTGAATACCGTAGGTGGTAAGCTCAAAGAGTTGAAAATGACTTGGCTTTACGGTAAAGATGTTAGTCGAGTAATGATTGAAGATCAAACAGACTTAAAAAAGCTTGCCGCAAAGCTAATTAGTGATTTAGATTTATTGGGTTTCTTTACTCAACTAAAGCTAAATGGGAAAAATATCGCCTTTGGTAAAGCAAAAAATGTTCAACTAAAAGAAACAGATAATATGTTAAGGCTACTTTTTACTTTGCCACTTAAAAAGCCTGTTTTGATAAACAAAGGTGCTGTTCTGAGTTTAAATCACGAAGATCCAAGTGCAATTGCGATTCTTTATTATGATAAGCCTTCAGAAATTATCATTAACGGGTCGTTAAAAAAGCGTTGTAAACCAACAGTACAAGAAAAAGGTAGCTTTGACGAAGGTGAGTTTCCACAGATTGTAAAGGTTAGATGTTAAGGATGTTTTTCATTTGGTCATTATAAAGAATCCTTTGAGCCATTGATTCTTGTTGTATACTTATAATTCATTATATTTACTTGAATGAATTATAGTTATAGCTTGAAAGCAAGAAATAAACCATCGTTAAACTATTGGGAGATAACAGTAAAGTTACTGATTATCGTTGGTCTGATATGTTTTTCATTATCTTTATATCAGGTTGCCTTATTTACATCAGGTGATGATCTTTATGGTGTCTGGATTCTTTTAATAGGTTGGATTGGTTTAGTTATTTTTCAATTATCGTGGTTAGCAAATCCATTAAACCTGTTGGCACTTCTACTGTTGTCTACTAAGCCTAAGTTGTCATTGTTGTTAACGCTAATAGCTTTTTTATTGGCTTCACAAACTTTCTATTTTGCAGAGATACCCGTAGGTCTTAATCAGGAGAAAATCTATATTAAAGAGCTAGGACTTGGTTTTTATCTTTGGTATATCGCAAATGGCTTATTTGTCATTGCTGCATTGATTGAAGCATTAAGGACTCGGGATTAATATTTTTAGGAGGCTGTCCGAGAATAGAGAGTCTACTGCGGAAAAGCTGAATTTGGCTATATTTCCCTCGCTACGACTCCTATTTTCGGACAGCCTCCTAGTTGCTGCCTTTGAATCATATAACTTTCCATAGTGAAAAATAGTTATATCTATTTTCATTTTTGTTGTTCTAGTGGTGGCTAAATCATCTTTTTTATTCTACAAATATCAAATTTTTAGTAAACCATGTTCCAGCTGTACAATACCCATCCCCCCCTTTTTTATATATTTTTTAAGTATCCTGCTAAATCAATGCTCTATGTATTGGTGTTTGTCTCATGGATTCAAGTATAAAGCTAATTGTTCTATCTGTTCTTGATTGAATACACGTATATTATGCTGCTCTAACAAGGCGGTTGTCACGCCCATGCCTTTTATTCTTTGCCTTGAGAAATTACCATCATAGATCATATTGCTACCACATGAAGGGCTGCGTTCGGTGAGGATGGCGGCAATACAATGGTTTTCTTTGGCAATTTGGAGTGTTTTTTGTGCGCCGAGGATAAATGCTTGAGTGACATCTTTACCTATATTATTTACTACCGTTGTTTGCCGAGATAAGACTGTTTTTCCGTTGCCATTTATTATTTCAGCAGGTGCGCGTGGTGTGCTCATGCCTCCTGTGACTTCAGGACAAACAGAAACTAATCTTCCGTTACGATGCCACTGTTTAAGCAGTGGGTGCTCAATAAGTAGGTCAGTACCGTTATAACGCACTTTCTCTCCTGTCAGGCAGGCACTAATAAGTATTTTTTGTTTATGGGTAGTTTGTATCATTAATGGCAAAAGATGGTAACATTTAAAGGATGTTGATTAATACCCTAAAACAAAGTTTTTCTAAGAGGCTTGAAACTTGGCGTTTTCGCTTGGCTAGACCTGATGCACTGTTGCATTTGGCTTTTTTTGGTTTAATTACGGGCTTATTCAGGTGGTGTTATCGTTTTATTCCGTCTGCTGGTTGAGCATACTCAAGATTATCTTTTGCCCGGTAAAGGTGCTGAGAATTATGAAATGCTTTCTCCTATTTTTCATTTTTTATTCCCTGTAATTTCTAGCATTTTGCTTGCTTTTGTTTTCTATAAGTATTCAAAGGGGATTCGTGTTTTAGGTGTATCCAGAGTGATGGAGCGTGTTGCTTATCACCAAGGGCATCTTACTCTGCGAGGTTTTATATTACAGTGGGTCGGTGCGGCTATTGCCATTATTGGTGGGCACTCGGTAGGTCGTGAAGGCCCTCATGCCTATCTTGGTGCATCAGCTTCAAGTATCTTCGGTCGGTTTTTTAAACTACCTAATAATAGCATTCGCACACTTGTTGCCTGTGGTGCAGCGGCGGCTATAGCTGCTTCATTTAATACTCCTTTGGCTGGTGTTATTTTTTCATTAGAAGTGATTATGATGGAATATGCTTTAGGTAGTTTTGTACCCGTAATGCTTGCAGCTGTGAGCGCAACGGCTTTATCTAATGCTGTTTTAGGTAATACACCTGCCTTTGTTATTCCTACTTTTCAAGCAACTTCTTTATTTGAATTGCCCATTGTTTTGGTTTTAGGTGTGGTGGTCGGTGCTTTTGCTGCTTTGTTTAACCATGTTTTAACTTTAATTGCGACACGTTCAAAAAAAGTTGAAATCTGGTGGAAAATCTTGCTCGCAGGTGTGCTTGTTGGTCTACTTGGTTTAATTAAGCCAGAAATTTTAGGGATTGGATATGATACGGTAAATACTGCCTTATTGGGTAAATTTGCTTTCACCTCTCTAATTTCATTGGCTTTAATTAAAATTGTAGCGACCAGTATTAGTATTGGTTTGGGAGTTCCTGGTGGCATGATTGGTCCTGCATTTTTTATTGGTGCAACTCTTGGCGGTGCTGTTGGTTTGGTTGCTGCCATGTTGTTTGGGGGAGATATTACAAATGTCGGTTTTTATGCTTTATTAGGTATGGGGGCAATGATGGGCGCAAGTTTGCAAGCTCCGCTTGCGGCACTAACTGCAATTATGGAGCTAACCTATAACCCAGGGATTATTATGCCAGGAATGTTGGTAATAGTGATCGCTCAACTGACTGCGAGTGAGGTTTTTAATAAACAATCATTGTTTGTTGCTATGCTTCGATCTAACGGGCTTGATTTTTCTATTGATCCTGTTTTACAGGTTTTGCGCTCAATTGGTATAGCCAGTGTGTTGAATAGTAATTTTGAGCGTCATGGGTCTACAATCTCTCATGAGGAGGCTGAATTACTTCTTTCAAAAAAGCTTGAATGGATTATTATTGATGATGAGGATGGTGATGCTTCAGCATTAATGTCCGTCTCAGAGCTTGTGAAATATCTAAGTCGCCAGCAATCTGATCTACCCTTAGAAGAGCAAATGCAAGATGAAGACGGGATTGACCTACTAGAAATCCCTGCCAATCGGCTTTCATTGACAGCAATTTCTTTGCAAGCAAACCTAATGCAAGCGCATGAAAGCTTTGTTGCAGGTGCGGAAGCACTATTTGTTGTTTTTCAAG
>JALSLM010000131.1 GCA_026988295.1 Thiotrichaceae bacterium | reverse complement strand
TACAAAAAACCACTGGATGTGTATGAAAAAAGCATCACTTTTCAACAATCTTGCAGTGAAGCTGCTTGATGGGAAATTTAAATAAGAAATTTGAAAAAACAGTCTAGACTTTTGGGGTAGTGTAAATCTTTACAGATAATAACGTTATATTTTGTTCAGTAAGCATCAATAAATAATAGAAAGTGGAAGTTAATATTTAATTAAATAGGGCTTATTTTATATAAATCTAAATGTTGAGAGTACAAATCAGTGACCAAAGGTATACTTATTAAATATCACAAATATTTTCATTAGCACGATACCATCAGAATCTCCTTAATAGTTTTACTTATAATTTTGGGTAATAATAGCTATCTAAAAACTATCACCAGAAATAACTCCAATGCGTAGTAAAACCATCCACCTACATCCAGATATTGCAGATAAAAACTTCATTCCTGTTTCGCGCAGAGAGTTGATCAAGACGATCATCACGCAGTCAGGTGAGAGAAGGTCTAATAAACTGCACCCGCAATTAGACCAGCCAACAATCAAGCAATTTCGCACGCTTATTGAAGTATTACAAACGATATATCACGCGCGTTACCATCGTTATTATCTTTCTTTAAAAACAGCTTATCGCCCATTTAACCCTGATAAAGATGTTATCACAAAGCGCAGTTGGAGCAACGTTGAAAAGCAATGCTTGCAGAAAAAGTTGTTTAGTGAAATGTCAGCACTGTTACAAAAAGCAAACTACGAAGAGCTGGATGAAGATCAAATTAATCAGGCATTAAATAATGAGATGACGCGTGGCTTATCAATTGGTGTAGAGTTGGATGATTATCAACAAGTGCTAATTTACGCACGGGGCAGAGGACTAATAAAAACCCAACAGCGCTACTGGCAAAGTCTATTCTTAAACAATCGCGAGGTGGAGATACCCATCTACCGCAGACTTAATATGATGTTTCGTTTTCGCGGGGTAATAGAGCTTGAGGTATTGTTAAAAAACAAACGCATGAGCCGACTAAATCTCTGGTTGTATTTACGTCGTCACCAAAGGCTCATACAAGATACTAACTCAGACGACTATATCTTTTTGCGTCAATTTAGAGATATACCATGCACTGATTTAGAAATGCTCTTCCCCAATTCTACACTACGATTTACGCTACTTGATAAAATTAAGCTGACAGCAACAGGTGGTGCAGGCACAGTCGGTGGCGTAATGGCGCTACTGTCAAAACTCACCTTGGCGATTAAACCCTTTACTTTGATTATAGCATTGCTCGGTTTTGGCAGTGTGCTTGGTCGACAAGTAAAAAATATTTTATACCAATAAAATCACTACAAAATGGTGTTGTCACGTAGCTTGTATACACATAGTTTGGATATCAATGTCGGTGTAATTTCCACCCTGTTAGACCAGGCGCAAATGCTTGCGTCTCTACTGAGTCGTCATTCCCGCAAGTTTTTAGCGAGAATCTCACTATACATACACATAATTCATATATAAAGTTCAAACAGATCCCTGCTTACAAACATGCGGGGGATGACGGTGTGTTATATTTTTGCATCGTGAATAGCACAGTAGCCTATGATAAAAAGTGTAAAAAAGAGGGGGGGGTGTACAGGGGTGGGTATGTATAAGTTTGTTCTGAATCCATTAAGCTAAAGTAAAGTAAAGTAAACTAAAGTTATTGGTGTACTAGATTAGGGAATGGGAGGGTATTTTGTGTAGATTCTTAAGCTTTTATCTCTGCAAGCTTTGCGCTGCATAAGCTGATTAAATCACTCGCTTTAAGTTCAATTTCAAGTCCGCGTTGTCCACCGCTGACATAAATAGTATCGAAGTTGTTGATGTTGTTATCAATGATAAAAGGAAGACGTTTTTTCTGTCCTAATGGGCTGATGCCACCGAGTATATAGCCTGTTGCTTTTTCGGCTTCGGCAGGGTTTGCCATGCTGGTTTTTTTTGCCCCTAATGCTTTGGCTATAGCCTTTAGACTAAGCTGGTTATTTACGGGGATTATTGCGACAGCGAGTTTTTTATCATTAGTTGCAACTAGCAGTGTTTTAAAAACACGAGAAGGATTGACCCCTAGCAAAGTGGCTGCTTCTTCCCCGTAGGAAGAAGCATTTGCATTATGCGGGTATTCATGTATTTTAAAATCAATACCCGCTTTTTCTGCTATTTGTATGGCTGGAGTCAATCCTGAGTCCTGAGTCCTAAGTTCTAAGTTCTAATATTTAACACTGTAGTTAATAACTAAACCACGTTTGTCTGCACTGAATATTTCGTCAATATTGCCCATCATGTCTCCCATGCTTTCCATCATTTTGGAAGCATCAGCTGCATCTTTAGAGCTACCTTTTGGCATCATTTTCATGATATTGGCGAGTTGACCATAATAACGCTTGCCATCTAATGAGATAGACATAATCTCAGCGGTATCACTTTTGTAGTCTTTAAGAGCAGGTTTATCATTGCCAACCATAATATTTAGGCTTTTAGCGGTGCGGCTAAGGTAAACATCGGGAGTAGCCTGACCTTTGCTAGGAATAGTACCAGCAGGGAGCTTTACAGTAGAGCCATCAGAGGGCACTTGAAAGCCCATAAGCTTGGGGCTAAGCATTCCAACCATAGCTAACAAACCAGCAGGATCATCGGTACCAATAGAGATATAGGCATCAACTTTCTTGGGTTCCATTTTATCGCTTAATTCAATATCGGCAACTGAAGCATAAATAGACTTAAACTGGGTAAGACCCATATTCATTGCCATCATCATACCACCCATGCCTTTACGAATTTCTTTGGGGTCTATGCTTTTACACTTATGAGTTTCACCAGACTTGATTAAAAAGTTTGAGTATTGGGTTAGCGCATCACGCAGTTTGATAAAGTTGATATTGACACCCAAGTCAAAAATAGGGTTTTCAATCCGCTTGGCGATATTGCTTGTATTGGCGATTGTTTGTAGTGTTGCGCTCACATCTGGAGAGGTTTTGATAACCATCTCATAATCCATTTTTTTGACATCAAGATTTTTAGTACCAAAAATAATTTCTGGCATATTATTGATGTGATCTTCAGCAACAGCCATACAGTTATCAAGCTCTTTGGGATCCATTTTGCCAAAGTTTTCAATAATTTTAGGTTTTAATTTTACAGATAGTTTTTTAAGGTCAATATAACCTTCGCCAAAACCTTTATAGTTGTTCTCTTTAAGAAAAGAGTCCCATTTTTCGGCGCTATAGGCTTGTTTTGGTAAACTTTTTCCTGTTAGATGATCAATAATTTTTTGTTTCTCATCGGCAGGGAAAAGTGAAGCAGCAAGATGATCTTTTAGAAAAACTAAAGCAACACCCTCTTTATTTTTTGTATCTACAAAACAGTCATATTCTCCACATTTTGTTAGCTTAGCTTTGTATTCAGACTTTTTTTCAGCACGCTTTAGGGTTGCCATAAGCTTTTCTTTATCAGCAAAAGTCATGCGTATAACAGGCATTAAGTCATAGCCATAAATCATCGATGTTGCTTTTAATGAAAGCCCTGTGTCCTCTAATTTGTTATTGCTTAGCTTGTCGCTAAACTCTTCAAATAAAGCTGATAAAAGTGCGCCATCTTCGCCTTTTTTAGCTTTGTCCTGATCTTTCTTATCAAGATCAGAGAACATTTTCATGACATCTTTACTACGGTTAAGATGAAATGCCATGACTTCTTCAGGGAATGGTTTTTTGTTGGCTATCAAATAAGAAGTATCAGCAGGGACGTGGCTCAAAAGTGTTGAGAATCCGCTATTAGTGCTTTTTGCAGCACCAAAAATATTGCTAAAGAAACCTTCGGCACTGGCGGTTGATATTGCAACTGAACTGCTCAGCAATGCTGATAATAGAATTATCCTGGTATTTTTCATTTTTTTTATCTCTGTATAAAATAACGAACACAGTTTAACAAATTTTTATGGGTTAGAATGTGATTTATGCACGAAAGGTTTCCCACTTATCTGGTAAAAGGATTTCTTCTCACCCGAAGTTGGCGTGATACAGCGGATGGTATTTCTTTAAGCTTTTGGATTTCAACAAAAAAGGGAGCTGTGCATGTATCTGTTGAAAAACAAAAGGCTGTCTGTTTTATACACAGGAAAAATCAGATTAATCTTTCTGCAAAAGTGCAAAGGAAGCCTTTAAACCTAAAAAGCTTAGAAAATATGCCTGTTGATGGGCTTTATTTTAGCCAGCAGCGTGAATTAAACCAGTTGCGTGAACATCTGTCTTATGACAAATCCCAATTACTCGAATCTGAGATAAAACCACCTGAGCGTTATCTGATGGAGCGTTTTATTACTGCCTCGCTTGAAATTAAAGGAGAGGCAATACAAAGAGATGGTTATTTGGAATTTATTAATCCTAAGATAAGAACAGCAGATTATTTACCTGATTTAAAATGGGTATCTCTGGATATTGAAACAGAAGATTTACGCGGAAAGCTCTATTCTATTGCAGTAACAAGCAATCATATTGAACAGGTGTTTTTGGTAAAAAAGTGTGAAAATAGGGGGGGGTGGGTATTAGATAAAAATAAAGATATTCATTGCTGTGAAACAGAAAAAAAAGCATTGCAGGCTTTCTTTAAATGGATGAAGCGGCATGATCCTGATGTTATTATCGGCTGGAATGTGGTGTCTTTTGATTTGGATTTCTTACAGTGGAAATGCAAACAACTGGGTATTCCCTTTGATATAGGTCGAGGAGAATATAAACATCAAAATGCAGTCATTCTGTCACCACAGCAAAGCGGGCAGATGCATATATCTCGCATACCTGGGCGAATAGTACTCGATGGCATTAGCTGTTTGCGTGGCGCATTCTGGTCATTTGAAAGCTTTGCCTTAGATTTTGTTGCTGAAAAATTACTAGGTCGCAAAAAACTGATTAATAGCAATGGGCTGGATAAGCTTGAAGAAATCAGACGGCAATACCGAGAAGCACCGCTAGAGCTGGCAGAATACAATCTGGAGGATTGTCGTCTGGTTGCAGATATATTCAAGAAAACTGACCTGTTAAATTTTTTGATTCAACGTGCACGTATTACTGGCTTGGCAATTGATCGTCAAGGCGGGTCAACAGCCGCTTTTGATAATCTCTATCTGCCAAAATTACACCGCCTAGGCTATGTTGCACCTGATATTGGCAGCCAGAAAAATACTCAGCATAGTCCGGGTGGTTATGTCATGGATTCAACCCCTGGTCTGTATGAGAATGTGCTGGTATTAGATTTCAAAAGCCTCTATCCAAGTATTATTCGTACTTTCAAAATTGATCCCTTAGGCCTAATAAGCAAAGAATATGAAGAAGAGGGTATTGCTGGGTTTTTAGGTGCAGAATTCTCGCGTAACATACATATCTTGCCCAATATTGTAAGTGAACTATGGAAAGAGCGAGACAAGGCAAAACGAGATAATAATCAACCGCTTTCACAAGCTGTAAAAATCATAATGAATTCATTTTATGGTGTATTAGGTTCGTCGGGTTGCCGCTTTTTTAATCCACAACTTGCTAGTAGCATTACCAAGCGCGGACATCAAATTATTCAAACCACCAAAGAACTCATTGAAAAACAAAATTATCCTGTTATTTATGGTGATACTGATTCTGTGTTTGTATTACTTGGTGAAGGAATTTCAGAAGATGAATGCAAAGCTATTGGTCAGAAACTTCAAAAGTCTCTAAATCAGTGGTGGAGAGTGTATATTGAAGAAGAATTTCAGCTAGAATCCTGTTTAGAAATTGAATTTGAAACACATTATTTACGGTTTTTAATGCCAACAATTCGAGGGGCAAAAAAAGGGAGTAAAAAGCGTTATGCAGGCATGATTAATAAAAATGGCAAGCACAAAATGATCTTTAAGGGATTGGAAACCGTGCGTACAGATTGGACACCCTTGGCGCGAGAATTTCAGCAGGAGTTGTATCAGCGTATTTTTAATAATCAGCCCTATATCGATTTTATTAAAATGACCCACGATGCCTTATTAAATGGAGAGCTAAATGACAAACTTACCTATACAAAACGTCTGCGTCGTCCACTAGAAACCTATACAAGTACCCAGCCACCACAGGTGAAGGCAGCAAAGAAAATGAAAAACCCGAGTCGAAAAATACAATATGTGATAACACTCAATGGCCCTGAACCGATTGAGGATATCCAGTCTACACCTGATTATCAACACTATTCTGATAAACAACTCGCCCCTGTTGCTGATAGTATTTTATATTTTTTGGATACCACTTTTGAAAAAATAACGGCTCGACAAATGGATGTTTTTGGGTGAAATAGTATAAATATTTCACTTTAAAAAGTGCCTGTTCTCATTAATAACCTGCAACACTTTTTTACTATCACTTGTCGCATCATTTAGTACTTGATAAGTTTGACTATCACGGATTTCATTGCTAAAAATTTTATCGGGTGTATGAGTGTTTTCAAGGTATTAGCAATCATTGTCTTTGGTAAGCTAATCTTCTGTTTTAAAAAATCAGGCAGTTTTATAATCATGGGGACTTGTGTTTGAGCAGTTGAGAAATTGGTATTGTGTCCAAAATCTCCAAATTCAAAAAACTCCTGTCCATGATCGGCGGTAAAAATAATCAAAGAACCTTTGTAAAGCCCCTTCTGCTTTAGTTGATCCAGCATTTCTCCAAATAATAGGTCATTGTAATAGATCGCATTATTGTGCTGTTTTTCAACCATTTTAATTTCATCAGAATTTGCTTTGACGGTTAGATAATTGATTTCTTCATCGCTTGCATTAAAAGGGTTAACCTCTTTGGGAAACGAGTAGCCATGTGGCGCATCCAGAAAGACAAATGAAAATATGGCTTGCTTGGCATCCTGCTTTTTCACCCAGTTAATAAAGTAGTCTGTAGACTGTTTGTCCTTTTCCCAAGGGCGACCTGCAAAGTCATCTTTGACGCTGTCCTGAATATTAACGTAACAGGTGTTTTTAAATTCTGGCCAATTGGTGTTGGTGGATGAAAGTGATATTGATTTGATAGTTAAGTTGCTTCAATACATCAAATAATACAGTGCCTTTTTTAGCTTCTTCTGTGGTAAACCAATAGCTGGCATTTAGGCCATATAAGAGTGAAAAAATACCAAAGCGAGTAGTGTTGCCACCGCTGTGGTGATTATCAAGTGTGATTGATTCTTGTTTAAAGGTATTAATATTGGGGGTGATTTGTGAATTAATGCGGGAGGCACTGACTGAATCACTGGCAAAGATGAAAATATTCACCTTTTGAGGCTTATCTATCAGTTCAATGGGTTTGAGGGGGTAATTAAAATCTGCATTCAGTTGAATTGTATTTTTTGTTTCAACTTTGGGTTTTAAGCCAAAATATTTAGCAGCAATGCGATTAAAAGTGAGTGGTTGATAAAGTGGTATTACTTTGAATTTACTGATTATGGCTTTATTTGAAAACAATGATGAAAATCCATAAGCCGTTTTCTCGCTGAGAACAATAAAAATTAGCGGAATAATAACGAGTTTATTTAAACGACGATTTAATACAGCTTTTGAATGATTATCTTTTTGTTGTAGTTTATTAATTAGATAAACTTCAAATGTTAACAAAATGATAAATACGACAAACAGGGCAACAATGGGCATTATCCCCGCTTGAATAGAATCCATCGCATCGGGTGAAGTGAGAATATTCACGACCATACCATTAATATGAAACTTGAAAACCTTGTAGATAAAATAATCAACTAGCAAGCCAGTATTGAGCAATATAAAGACAAGCCCTGTTAGATATAGCCCTGTGCGTCCTATGAATTTGAAAACAAAAAGTAGTATATAAAGTAGAGCATATAAGATTGTGGCACTTGAAATAGCGCCTAAAAAGGCTAGAAAAAAATCAATTATCTGATAGTTATTGTTGTATTGTAAAAATAGTATAAATATTATGCAGGTAAGAAGAAAATTAGCTTTAAAAAATAGCGAAAAACTGTTGTTATTGACTTTTTTTTCTTTTTTCTCGTTCAATACCACCATTAGCTTTACCATTTCTTTCATCAATTACCGAATAAACAGCACATGATAAAACATCTTATTGTAAAAACAACTTCTCTGGGTGATATTGTTCACATGTTGCCAGCTATTTCTGATGCTAAAAGGCAAATCCCTGAGGTTTCTTTTGACTGGGTTGCTGAAAGTGGATTTACAGAAATCCCTGCTTGGCATCCTAATGTTGATCAGGTGATTAAAATTAGTTTACGCAAGTGGCGTAAACAAGTATTTAGCAAAGCCACACGAAAATCTTACAAAATATTTAAAACACAGATTAAAGCCACAAACTATGAGAAAACGATTGATTCTCAGGGCTTAATAAAAAGTGCGATGGTAGCGCGAATGAGCCAAGGCGAAACATGGGGCTATGATAAACATAGCATTCGTGACCCATTTGCTAGTTATTTATATGTAAACAAAGTATCCGTGTCTTATCAAGAACACGCTGTTACTCGGAATCGTTTGATACTTGCCAAATCACTTGGCTATTCTATTGATGATCTAAGTTTAGATTATGGTATTGCAGCTAATCCTGTCTTTAATCAGGCTCGTAATGAGCTTGCCAAGCATGAAGTGTTTAAAGGCAATGGCATACCTGAGAAATGTATTATTGCCTTGCATGGAACTAGTCGTGCCAATAAGGAATGGCCGATAGAACACTGGAACGGTTTTATTGAAGAAATGGGGGGGTGGGTTATTCGGTTTTATTTCCTTGGGGAAATAATGAAGAACTGGCTCGCGCTCAAGCCTTTGCAAAAAATCATAGCAAAGCCATAGCATTACCAGGCTGTTCATTAACGACACTTGCAGGGCTTATACAAAATGCTTCTGCCGTAATTGGTATGGACACTGGTTTGTTGCATGTTGCAGCGGCATTTGATCAAAAAGGTGTTGCACTTTATCCTGCTACAGAGCCTAAAAAATCTGGCGCTATGTCTCCCAGTAGTTTGATAGAAAGCATCGGTGGGGAAGCATCACTTGATGCGGCAGCGATTAATGCCAAGATGTTGGCAATTTTATAAGTAGTTTTCCGTGTGTGCTCCTAAAAACTCTAAATCATATACAGCCAATCTGATTAATATGACATGTAATCAATAAGTAACACTAAATCCGACTTAGATTGAGGAAAATGAACTATGCTCTAGGAGGCTGTCCGAGAACTAGGATTGAAACGAAAATCCCAGTAATATTATAAGGTGAGCTTATCAAAAGAGGCGAATAGTTGTTCTATTTAACGAATTTGATAAGCTCAGATTATGATGTTTATGGGATTTACAGTCAATTCTTAGTTCTCGGACAGCCTCCTAGGAGGTTGTCAGAATACATCAACAGCCACCTAGGTTTATTATTTCTCCATGCCTAATTTGTGTTCTACAAGTATTTGAGTGTATGAGAGTGTAACAATTAGAAAACTCCTAAAGGGGGAACTATGCAAAAACAAACATCATTGATATTAGCATTACTTGCAATGGTGCTAGGCATTGTGCCTATGCATGTAAGCAAGGCAGATATTGGTCGTAGCATAAATGATATTACGAGAGCCTTACAATCTGAATATCAAACACAACTAAAAAAGTCCTCCCCACGTTCTAAAGTGCGTAGATCTAAGGTAGAAAGAGAAATATTGGCAGACTACCAACGGCTTCTAAATCAGACTCGAACCGCTAAAAATAGAAAACCTCATAAAAACAGCAAGGTTACTAAGCCAAAAGTAACTACAAGACCTGTAGCAAAACCAAAACTACCTATTCCCGATGCTAAAGATTTTTTCAATGCTGCCAGCAATGGTGATGTTAATGGACTTGCCCGTATGCTAAAAGAAGGTATTAATATAAATGTAGCTAATGATCAAAGGGAAACAGCTTTGCATATGGCTTCGGCACGGGGGCGTTATTCAACGGTTATTTTTCTAATAAAGAATGGTGCGAACCCATTTGCCCGTACTGTTAAAAAATGGTTGGCTATTCATCATGCCACGCGCTTTCGTCATGCAAATATTGCTAATTACCTAATGAAACGTGGTCTATCACCGCGCTTTAAAACCTCTGATGGATATAGCTCTATCGATATGGCACGAGCCAATAATGATAGACGATTATTGAGCATTTATGGGGCTAGATAGCTTTAGCCTTATCTATCAGTGTCCAGCCGCTTTCATTTTTGCTAGACGTTTTTTTGCTAGCATTACTGCATTTTTATTTTTAGGAAAATAACGTAAAACATCTTCGAAAGTGCGCCGAGCAAAAGGCCAATTTTTTAGTGCATAAAAACTATATCCAAGTTTTATGGCAGCATCAGGGGCTTTGCCGCTGTATTTATACTTTTGTAAAACTTTAATAAATTCTTGTACAGCACCTTTGTAATTATTATGAGAATACATAATTTCACCAATCCAATATTGAGCATTGGCTGATAGTGGGCTATTAGGTTGTAGCTTGATATACTCCCTAAAGGCATTAGTTGCGGCAGTTGGTGATTTTTTCATTAGATCAAAAGCAGTCTTATAAACTTCTTTTTCATAAGCTGTAGGTGCTCGAACTTTTTTAGAGTTTGTGCTGTTATTTTCTGATGTTTGTGGAGTATTAGACGTGGCGGGTGCTGGAGAGTCTTTATTAACTATTTTAACGCTTGTCTCTTGTGTTTTTTTTAGAGAACTTCGCGTGTTTTTGTGTGAGTCTGCTGGGGATTCTTTTCTTTTTTGAATTTCATCAATGCGCTCATCAACATTTAAGAAACCTTGTTTTTGAGTGTTTTTTAGGCGTTTAATTTCATGTGTCAATACTTCATTTTCACCATGAAGTTCACGAATCTTTTTTTCTAGTTGATCCAAACGTTGAAGTATTTGCACCATTGACTCGGTACTAACTTCTGCCCGAACAGCTGAAAATGAAAAGAGTAATAGTGTGAGAAATAATCCATAAACCAGTTTATTCATTCCTTTTAACCTGCCTTTGATTTTGTGAAAGCCATAAAACTGCCCAAGAATAGCTTGAGAATTCTATTCTTGGATAGTTTTGTAGTTCTAGTTTCCTAGTTTTTGTTAATGACCATCATATTTGATTTCAACCCGACGATTTTTCTGCCATGATTTTTTGTCATGACCTGTTACGACAGGTAGCTCTTCGCCATATCCTATGGTTTTAATTTGCCCGCTCACTCCTTCTATACCCATGATGCTTCTCACAGATTGTGCGCGGGATTCTGATAATGCCACATTATACTCGCGTGAGCCACGTTCATCTGCATGACCTTCAAGACGCATCTTTAGATTAGGATATTTTGCTAGTAATTGCGCATGTGTATTTATCAAAATCATATACTCAGGACGGATACTTGCCTTATCATAATCAAAATAGATAACACGTTGTGATAGTAAATTATTTGGATCATTTAAACCAGCCAAAGTAATATCGCCACTATTGCTTGCACTATTACCACCATTGCCTCCATTTCTACCACCACCAGCAGAACCACCTCTTGAGCCACCGCGACCATCTCTACTACTTACACCTGATGCTCCACCTCTGCCAATTGTTCCACTTGAGGTGCCAGAGCCTCCTCCTTTACCTTTACCTATGGTTTTTGATGTACCGCTTCCAGTATTACTACCGATAGCTCCCTTGTCATTTTGATTTTGGCTACAAGCTCCAAGTGCTAATATGCTAATTAGCATAGGGATTATGAGAAGAGTTTTAGTTGTCATTTTATATTCCTTTATTGATGTATTATTGATGTAGATAGGGAGACCATGCTGGCTCGCGCACATCACCAGCGGGTGATTTTAGAAATTGCCTAGACTTGCCATTATCACTAATAACTGCCAGCGTATTTTCGCCACCTCTAAGTGTAGTGTAAGCTACCATAGCCCCATTGGGTGATAATGATGGAGATTCATCCTGCCGACCGTTTGATAGTATGTCTCTACCAGAGCTACCAATAGACTTTAATGCTATTTGAAAAGCACCACGCCTACCGGTAACAAAGGTCATTTTATTATTGGCAATATCTGCGGCACTATTGTATTTACCATTAAAAGTGAGGCGTTTTGCCTTGCCACCTCGGCTAGAAATTCTATATAACTGTGGGCTACCGCCTCGATTAGAAGTGAAAATAATTGCCCCTCTACTTTGCCAAACAGGTTCTGTATCAATAGCACTTGAATGTGTTACTTGCTGTAAATGTCCAGTGCGTACATTGATAGTATATATTTCGGGGTTACCATTTACAGAAAGACTTAGTGCTAGTTGTGTACCATCGGGTGACCATGCTGGTGCGCTATTGATGCCTTCACGTGCAGAAATTTTACGTTTATCACCGGTGAAAATATTTTGCACATATACAGCTGAGCTATTGGTCTCAAAAGAAACATAGGCTAGTTCGCTTCCATCAGGTGACCAAGCAGGTGACATGATAGGCTTTCTTGAAGATAGGATTGCCTGAGGGTTGTAGCCATCAGAGTCTGCAATATAAAGTCTAAAGGTTGGGTTCTTTGTGGCTTTATTAATGACCGTGACATAGGAAAGGCGTGTATCAAAAGCACCTTTTCGACGTGTTACTTTTTCATAAATACTATCTGCTGCTTTATGCGCTACACGACGACGGTTGATATTAGGTGTGATACGAAAATACGTTTTGGCATTATCAGAGGTACTCACTAATTCAATTTGAAGATCACCACCGCCCACTTGTTTTCCTCTAACAATATAGTCCGTGACTTTTTGGTAAGCACCCGCATTTAATGAGCCGCCAAAAGGAGAGATTCTAGGTTTCATTTGTGAATGTGGCACAATTTTGAAACGACCACTGCGTTTAAGATCAGCCGCAATAATGCCACTAGCACCCCCTGCAAAGTTGGCGATATAAATAGGAATTTCATCACTACTGGTTTTGCTGATGTGCAATTCTAGTTCAGCAGAGGCGTTAGATGCCATAAGCAGTAGAACCAGGCTTAATGCTAGGGTGAAAAAGTAGGAATAAATATTGAATACCCATCCCCCCCTTTTTTTATATATTTTTTCTTTATAGCTTATTTTATTCATATCTATTAGTCCATTTTAAACGTAATAGTTCGATCTGATTTATTAAAACCATACTTAGATGGCGGTCTGGGTAAAGGTTCTGAGCGTTCGAACGCTTCTTTTACTGAGGCACAAAACTCCGCACCACCATTGCAGGATACCATTTTAATCCCACTTGATATAAATCC
>JALSLM010000130.1 GCA_026988295.1 Thiotrichaceae bacterium | reverse complement strand
CTACGCTGCCAATTGCAAACAACAGTTTATTTTGCGCACTGTTTCAACACCTGAAGAACACGCTTTTAATGCTTTTCGTGATTTTTGGACTAATTTACATGGCATTTTAAAGGGGCATCTAAAAATTGGTAAAGTTCATGCTGGTGATAAGCGTTTTCATGTTTACAGCTCACCATCACTGGGGCAACAAATTCGGCTGATTAATAAGTGGAGTAATAATGTGATGACTCGACAATTATTACTCACCTTGGGCGCAAGGTATTTTGGAGCACCCGCAACACCTGATAAAGGTCGTCGCGCTGTTTTGCAAATACTTGCTGAAAATAATATTGATACTAATGGAATACAAATGGAAAATGGTTCAGGCTTATCAAGAATAGCTAAAGTAAGTGCCAGACAAATGGGCTCGCTATTAGAAACTGCCTATCGTGATGCTTATATGCCAGAATTTATGGCTTCTCTTTCATTGCCTGGTATTGATGGTACATTGGTTAATCGTTTTCGCAAAGAAGACTTGCGTGGACGTAGTCATTTAAAAACAGGAACACTAAACTTTGTAACTGCAATTTCAGGTTATATGCTGAACCGTAGTGGTAAGCGTTTAGTTGTAGTCATACAACATAATGGTAAAAAAACTGGAGGTGGTCGTGGTTCAAAAATACAGAATGCCCTGCTTCGTTGGGCTTTTGAGCAATAATGAGTATTAGAATTTTATCATTTTTTATTTGCCTGCTATTGATACCTCTATCAGTAGCAGCAGAGCTATCTAAAAAAGAAAAGTTAGCGGCTACTGCTGTGCTTGCTGTTGCAAAAAATAAAGGTGATACTAAACAAAATAAGCAAAATTCAAAGCCACGCTTAGCAACCATTACGGTTAGTGGTGTTGACAGTGATTTAAAGAAAAATATTGAATTACACATGCCTGTCACCATCCCTAAATGTACGGCTGATCGTGCTGAAGTAAAACAATTTTTCACCTCTGTAAAAAAACATTTACGCAAGGCTTCCAGAGCACTAGGGTATTATGATTCAGTGTTTCGATCAGGTGGTAAAATTGTTGATGGATGCTGGAAACTACGCTTAAGAATCACCCCTGGTCGCCCAGTCAAAGTGGTATCACAAATAATTAAAATTATTGGTGAAGGAAGCTTGGAAGCTGAGTTTTTGAAGATTTTAAAAGATTACCCTTATAAAATTGGTGATGAATTAAACCATCAGAAATATACTGATTTTAAAACCAAACTATCTGAAACTGCCTTGTCTCTAGGTTATTTTGATGCTGAATTTGACAAACATATTATTAAAGTCAATCCATTGACCTATCAAGCAAGTATTAATCTGCAAATGGATACGGGCAAGCGTTATCGATATGGAAAAATTAATATTGAACAGAAGGTTTTATCAGACAAAACAATACAAAACTTTCTTATTTTAAAAGAAGGCAATTATTATAAAACAGAAGATTTAATCAACCAGCAACAATTATTACAACGCAGTGGCTATTATAAATTAATCAAAATTGATGTCTTACATGAACAGGCAAAAGATAATCGTGTGCCAATTAACATTTCTTTACAACGTAATAAACGCAATGCCTATAAGTTCAAAGTAGGTTATGGCTCTGATACAGGTGGACGTATTTCCGCAGAAATGGAGCGACGCTGGACAGGAAGTAAAGGAAAAAAATTAAATATAAAAACACAATACGCAGAAAACTTGTCGGGCATATCCTTAAAATTGATAAGCCCTAGAAAGAATCCTGAAGATAACAATCTGGTTTATAACCTTGATATAAAACAAGACAAAAATAATGACGTAAAAAGTCGTAGTATTAACCTTGGCGGCATCTATACACGTAAATATGATAATGGCTGGATACGCACAGAATCTGTCGCTTTATTGCTAGATACAACGCAAGATGTTGGTAAAAAAAGCAATAATACTAAACAATTATTATTTGGTGTAGGCTTAGAAAAAACTAAGGCTGATAATCTACTTTACCCAACTGATGGCTGGCGTTTAAAATTATCCTTAATTGGCGCAGCAAAAAACCTTTTAAGTGATCATAATGTTGTTCAAACTGAAATTTTCGCTAAAACCGTTAAAACAATAGGTTCTGGGCATTTTGTCGGGCGCTTGCATCTGGGCGCGTCTATTGTAAATAATCTAGACGAACTACCCAAAAGCTTACGTTTCTTTGCAGGTGGAGGTAATAGTGTTCGTGGCTATACCTATGAAAGCCTTGGGGAACCAAATCCCGACGCTAAAGGCAAAGTTCTGGGTGGCAAAAACCTATTAAATCTTAGCCTTGAGTATCAATACCCAGTTACTGAAGAATGGAGTGCCGCAGCCTTTGTTGATGCGGGCAATGCATTTGATGATTGGGGTAATTATAAACTGCATATAGGTATAGGATTTGGAGCGCGTTATAAATCACCCATTGGACCCGTGCGTATTGATATTGGCTTTCCCAAAGATGATTTGAGAGACCCTCATTTACACTTGAGCATAGGTTCTGACCTGTGAGACAGCACTTAAATGATTATTTGTTTTCACCACTTGCGTGGGTGTTAACAATCTTTCTGATTATTTTATTGCTATCAGTAATGCTACTACTAACCCCATTTGGTGTAAAAATGCTAGCCACTAGTGCAGATTCTGCACTAAAAGAACTAACCATCGAAGGCATTTCAGGAAGTATATTAACTGGTCTACATATTGATAAAATTATTTGGGATGATGGTGATAGCATCTCTTTGGATAATGTTGATTTAAAAGTTCAGTATTACAATACCAACCGAGGCAGACTCGTAGCCGAAAAAATTACTGCAGGACGCTTAAATATCAATTTAGCAAGCTCAAACAGCTCTGGTGAAGATATAACATCATTGCCAGATTTTGGCTTGCCATTAAATATCAATGCTCACCTTATCCAGCTAGATTCTTTACAAATTACTCAAAATATTAAAGATGACCCTCAAAGTAGAGACCTGCTATTTCAAATTAAAAATATTCAATTAATAAAAGCAACAATCAATGATGGCAAATTACGTTTTCGAAAATTATTAGGAAGTCCTATTATTTTAGGTGAGCCTCTGAAAATTAACCTCACTGAAGGCAGGCTCAATATGAATCAGCCTCATGACCTTAAAACAGCAGGAAGTGTTACTTTTCAACATCCCAAATTAGGTGATTTCAAAGGTAATATTCAACTAGCAGGAACACTCACAAATTATAATTTTGATGGCGTGCTAGAACATCAAAACGAGGTTTTAGGCAAACAAACAATCGCACTTTTAGGTCAAGGAGATTATAAACGAGTTCACCTAGAAAAAGTCAGTCTAAGTGGAGATCATGGCAGTGTTGAAGCGAAAGGTCGTTTACTCTGGAACCCTGAAGTCACATGGAACTTTTTATTAGAAGGGGATCAATTAAGCACCAAAAAATTCCTAACTGAATGGCCTGCCACCATTAATACCACACTTCGCTATAGTGGTAGCTATATCGATAAGAGGCTTGAAAATAATATTAGATTTGTTTCTATGCAAGGAAATTTACGAGAATATACGCTTAATATACAAGGAGATATAAAAGAACGAGAAGGAGTCCTTACAACAGAAGGTCTTGATGTTCAATTAGGTGATAATCAGCTACAGCTAACAGGTAGGGCAAATGAGCCATTTAATTTAAAATGGAATATTGATGCACAAAACATCAAACAGATTTTGCCTAAAAATATGAAAAATCTTAATATTGCAGGGAAAATTAAGGGCAATGGTTGGTTAAAGGGTCGCCTTAATAAACCTAATATAAGCGTTGATTTAAGTGCAAATAAATTATCCTACAAAAACTTCAAACAAGGAGCAGATACTCTATTTTTAAAAGGGCGCATAGCTTTAGACAAAGGTGCTCTACAGCTTAAAGATTTAATCTTAAAAACAGGTAATAATGAATTACGCGCATCAGGTCAAGCCAGTGAGCCGTTTAAGCTAAGCTGGAAAATAAAAGCAAATAATTTAAAACAACTCTCGCCTTTAATTGCAGGCAGAATAAATGGACATGGTCAATTAAAAGGCACAATTAAACAGCCTAATATTAAAATCAATCTAACAGCAGATATGCTCGCCTACAAAGATATTAAACAGGGTAAGGAAACACTTATTCTCGAAGGTGATCTAGGCTTAAACAATGAAATTCTTCAACTGAAAAAACTTACTGCCAAAAGTGGTTCCAACCTAATCACATTATCGGGGCAAGCCAGTGAACCTTTTAATCTTAGCTGGAAAGTTGACGCGAATAATCTCAAGCAATTATCCCCTCAATTAGCGGGCAAAATAAAGGGTAACGGGCAACTAAAAGGAACTATCAAAAAACCTGAAATTAAAGTCAAACTAACTGCTAACAATCTTGCATTTAAAGAGATAAAACAAGGCAAAGAAGCATTAAGCCTAGAAGGTGAATTAGGAATGGTAAATGATGTTATTCACCTAAAAAACCTCTCAGCAAGAAGTGGGAAAAATAGCATAATAGCAACAGGGCAAGCTAGTGAGCCCATGAATTTGCAACTTAAAATTGATGCAAGAAATCTTAAACAGGTATCTCCCGAACTCTCTGGGCGTATTAGAGGCGAAGCACAAATTAAAGGTGCGTATAACTCACCTGTGATAAAAACCAGCCTTATCGCATCAGGCTTGCGTTATCAAGAATATAAACTTGCACAAAAAGAACTGACTCTAAAAACAGAGCTTCAACTCATAAATGGCGTACCAATCATTAAAAACCTAGTTTCTCAAGTCGGTAATAATCGTATACAAATATCAGGTCGAGTGACTAGCCCCTTTAATTTAAACTGGGATATTAACAGCAAAAACCTACAGCAATTAGTACCAGGCTTGGCGGGTCAATTAGTCTCTAAAGGACAACTTCAAGGAACTATCGAAAGACCTATTATTAACACCACCATAAACGGAAAAAGCTTACACTATAAAGGAATTAAACTAGGTTCAATCAAGGCAACCGCCCACACAAAAAATGGTATCTACAATATCAAAAGTGACATAGTAAACCTGCAAACAGCCGATCAAAAAGTTAAAAAATTAAAACTAGACATAAATGGACGTATCAATAAACACAGCATAAAACTCTATGCACACCATGAACAAGGTAAAGTTAGCCTCAAAGCTAACGGAGGCTGGCTAAACCAACACTGGAAAGGTCGCTTGCAAAGCTTGTCATTAAAAGATACCCAAGCAGGAGATTGGCGTTTACAAAAACCGACCTCTGTAGACCTATCCAAAAATGGCTTGAGTACATCTAAATTTTGTCTCGCAAGTAAAAAAACACAAATGTGCTCAACACTTGCTTGGTCAGATAAAACTGGCTTAAAAACCAAGGGAACATTACACGAAACTTCATTATCATTATTAAAACCTTGGTTACCCGAAGGCATTATTCTGAGCGGTTCTGTTAGTGGACGATACGATATTAAACAAAATGCAGGTAAGCCTGTTGGCACAATCAATATCACTTTTCCAAATAGCAATTTTTCATTTAAAGATGCCGATGGAGAAGAGCAGATCTTTGCCTATAAAAATGCAAAATTAAATGCCACTATCAATAATCGAACCATTATTGCCGAAACCAAAATGGAGATAATTAATCGTGGTCAGCTATCAGCCAAAACCACCATAAAATTATCCCCTAAAAATGGCAGGCACACCATTAATGGTGAAGCACAATTTGATATACCCAATATCTACTGGGCACAACGCTATATACCACGCAGTCGAGGCTTACGCGGCAAACTAAGCAGCAAAATCAGCTTCACAGGTTTACTCGCTAAACCACAAATCAAAGGAACAGTTGAATTAAAAAATGCTTATTTAAGATTGCCAGAAGCAGGAACTGAACTCACCAATATCAATATCAAATTACGTGCAGACAAACCAGGGCAAGCAACCATTAAAGGTCAAATGCTTATGGGCAAAGGCGCATTAAATATTAGTGGCTCACTCAATGCCAGAGACATTACTCGATGGAAAGCAACGGTAAGAATTAGTGGAAACAATATCCGCTTTATGAATACCAATGAAATTAAGGCTACCATGTCTCCTGATTTAACAATCGCTATAACCCCCAAAATAGTCAGCATTCTAGGAAAAGTAATTATCCCCCAAGCATTAATTAATTTAAAAGAAATCCCCAAAACTAGTATTGATGAATCTGAAGATGTCTATGTAATCGGAGAAAGAAAACCTGGCGAACAGCTTTCAGCCATCAAAATACAACCAAAAGTATTAATTACACTTGGTGAAAAAGTACGAATTAATGCATTTGGCTTAAGAGCCAAACTATCAGGACGAGTTAATATCTCACATAACCATCGAGACATTCTCGCCAATGGTTCTTTAAGAGTCACCGATGGAAAATACCAAGCCTATGGACAAAATCTTGACATTAACAATGGACGCTTAATTTTTAATGGTTCACCGAAAATAATCGGCATGGATATTCGCGCAACTCGTAAAGTAGATAAGTATTTAGTTGGCGTACATCTAGGCGGTAATCTACTCAATCCAAAGTCCAAAATATTCTCAGACCCCAGCCTGCCAGAAAGTGAAGCACTAAGTTTCTTATTAACAGGTCACAGCCTATCAACATCATCAGGAAGAGAAAGTGCTTTGCTCATGTCAGCCGTGCGCGGCCTTGGCATAACAGGCAATGATAGTTTATTACATAGTATTGGCTCATCATTAGGATTAGATGATGTAAATATCGTAACAAATAGTGACTACAGAAAAAGTGAACTAGCACTAGGCAAACGCCTTGGTCCCAAACTCTACGTTCGTTATTTAGTAGGGCTTTTTGACAGCGCCCAAAAAATTGCCATTGAATATAAAATCAATAGGCGTCTATCCTTAGAAGCACAAACAACAACTGATAAATACGGCTTTGATTTTATCTATGAGTTTGAAAGAGATTAAAAAAAGATCAAAGATGACACAATATCAGCACATACCCATCCCCCCCCTTTTTTTACATATTTTTGTAACGGTAGAGTAGAAAGCAAATCAACAATACTCCGCTGATCACCGTGTGATTTTCCCGCATACGGCTTTCTTATTGTTGTTGTCTTCATCATCATTACTATCAGAGAGGTCAGTTATAATTACACTAATACTCCAACAAATCGGTGTATTTGGGGTAGTGTATATTGCTAATCTAACAGGTTCAAATATTAATACTATTCACAAGCATTTGAATTTGAGATAATCAAAAATCAAAAAAACTACATGATAAAACACAACAAGGAGAGATAATTCAAGCCGAGATTTCACCTGAATTCTCTTTCTATATTAGGATATTTTAAAATATGAACAATACAAATGAAAACCCATATGCAACACCAAGTTCTGATGTTAACACAGGCCACCAAAGTCGCAGTTCCATACCCAAGGTTATTGGAATCATCTCACTAATTTTTGCAATACTAGGGATTTTAGGTTCTATTGGTGGGCTCGCGGCATCATTTTTTCTTCCTCAAATGCTGGAAGCACAGGTCAATATGGGGTTCGATAAAAACTATTTACTAGCGATGAATGTTATCGGCTTAATTACTTCCCTTTGGGCTCTTTTTATTGGTCTCAAGCTTCTCAAATATCAAGATAAGGGTCGTCGTCATTTTAATTATTACACAATCTTTACAATACTCATGAGTATTGTAACTTTCTTCTATACAAAAAATATCACTGAAAAACTCTACGCAAATACAGACGCAGGTACGGCTATGGATATGTCTCTTATCTCATCCCTATCTGCTTTTGTAGCACCAGTTTTAATGGTTATCATTGTCTTGTTACTTAATCAGAAAAAAGTTAAAGAAAGTCTAAACGACAATCTGAATCAATGATATTTAAATTAACCTGAATCCGTGAGGTCACTACGGCACAGGACGCAAGCTATTGATTCATCATGAGTTTAAAAAATACCCGCTTAACCTACGGGTGAAGCTAAGATTCTTTAAATCTCATGCTAAACCAATATCTTACGCCCTGCTATCCGCATTGACCTCACGGATTCAAGATTAAGTTAGCATAGACTCTCGGAAAAATTGATACGATAAATTACTTTGATAATCATAGTTTTCAGATGAAGTTAAAACGCCTTAGCACAATAATAAAAACGGTTGGTAATTTATGCCTAGTTTTTTCGGTTATTTTTATACCTCCGATAATTGTCTCTCTCATTTACAATGATGGTTATTCCATTGAGTTTTTAGATTCTTTCTTAGTCACCCTGTTTCTTGCTTCAATATTATGGCTTCCATTCAGATCCAGAAAAGCTGAACTGTACCAACGTGATGGCTTTTTGATTATTGTTCTCGTATGGTTGGCACTAAGTTTTATCGCTTCCATACCTTTTGATCTGATAATACATACATCTATTATTGATTCATTGTTTGAAGCAGTTTCAGGCGTAACAACCACAGGAGCAACAGTCTTATCACACCTAGATGATATGCCGCCATCACTACTTTTTTACCGTCAAGAACTGCAATGGTTTGGCGGAATGGGTTTGATCGTGCTCGCCGTTGCAGTAATTCCACAGTTGGGCATTGGCGGCATGTCAATTTATAAAGCAGAAGTCCCAGGAGTTATGAAAGAAGAAAAGCTAACTCCCCGTTTACACCAGACAGCATCACTTTTATGGAAAATGTATCTAGGACTGACCATTGCCTGTGCCATAGCTTATTGGGCGGCAGGTATGACTCTCTATGATGCATTAGCACACAGCTTAGCAACTGTTTCAACAGGTGGCTTTTCGACCCACGACCAAAGCCTTAACTATTTTCATAGTTCAACTATTGAAGAAATTGCCATTATTTTCATGTTGTTGGGAGCTATTAATTTTTCAATACATTTTATTGTCTTTAAAAGTAAATCTCCAAAACTCTATTTTAAAGATGAAGAAGTTTCTTTATTTTTAACTATTGTACTGCTTGCCATTATGGTTATATTTCTCACTTTGCAGAGCGTAAATTACTTTCATTATATTTTTAAAGACCTATTGGACTCTGCTTTTACCGTAGTTTCAATGATAACCAGCACAGGTTTTGTCACAGTTGACTACTCTTACTGGCCTTTATTTATTCCTTTTTCATTAATGCTCATTGGTTTTGTGGGAGGCTGTGGAGGATCAACAGCAGGTGGCATGAAAGTCATGCGTATCCTAATTTTAATAAAGCTAGTAAAACGTGAAATATATCGCCTACTACATCCCAAGGGGGTCTTTCATATCCGCCTGAACGGTCAAAATAAAATAGCTAGCAGAACCTTGCAGTCTGTTTTTGGCTTCTTCACACTTTATATGGCATCTTTTGCAATATTACTTCTACTAATGATGGCAGATGGAGTTGATCAAATAACAGCTTTCTCAGCCATAGCAACCTGCATGAACAATATGGGACCGGGTTTGGGAACTGTTACCTCATCATTTTCTGGCCTAGATAACCCCGCCAAGATTATTTCAATTGCCTCCATGCTGCTAGGGAGACTTGAAGTTGTCTCTGTCTTAGTCTTATTAAGCCCTGCATACTGGCAAACCTAAGAGGCTGTCCGAGAACTAATAAAACTATGGGTATTTTATTAATTATTATTAGTTGTTCCCTTCAGATCAAAGAGCCTCTGAGGTTTTAAAGTGATTTAAAATTGATATTTCACATTAAATCTATACATACCCATCCCCCCTCTTTTTTGCATTTTTTTATAAATTATGAGAGCAATAAACAAGCACCCTAATAACTATTTTTAATGCTCAAGTAATAGTGTATGATCAATCATTGATCATAAAATACTCTTCCACTGCACATAAACAATGACTAACACAATGCTACGCTCCCTTAAGGCTCTTTTTCTCTCTTTACTAAATAGTTTACGTGATCTCACACCTATTATTCTGGTTATTGCCTTTTTTCAAATCGTGGTATTGCAACAACCTATACCTGATCTTATTGGTCTTATCACTGGCATTATTTTTGTCTTATTTGGTTTGACCTTTTTTATCTATGGGCTTGAAATGGGGCTATTTCCTATTGGTGAATCAATGGCACATGCTTTTGCTAAAAAAGGTAGTGTCTTCTGGTTATTATTATTTGCATTTTCTTTAGGGTTTGGGACTACTGTTGCCGAGCCTGCGTTGATTGCTGTCGCAGCTGAATCTGCTCAAATTGCTGCCAATGGTGGCATTATTGAAAATAATGAAAAAGCGATGAACAGTTACGCAACAGGTCTTCGCCTAACAGTTGCTTTCTCAGTAGGGCTTGCGATATTAATCGGTGTATTACGCATACTTAAAGGCTGGCCTATTCATTATTTGATTATTGGCGGTTATATTGGTGTCATGATTATGACGATATTTGCACCTAAATCTATTATCGGTATTGCTTATGACTCAGGTGGTGTTACTACTTCCACCATTACCGTACCACTGGTCACGGCTTTAGGTGTCGGGCTGGCAAGCAGTATCAAAGGGCGTAACCCGATGGTTGATGGTTTTGGCTTAATTGCCTTTGCTTCTTTAACACCCATTATTTTTGTTATGGCGTATGGGATGGTAATCTAATGCTTGCATGGCTGATTAATTTTTCTGGTGTACTCCTATCAACGGCTCGTGATATTCTCCCAATTTTGGGTATCCTTTTAGGTTTTCAATTTTTTATTCTAAAAAAACCCATACCCAATTTACGTCGCGTTATTATTGGCTTTATTTATGTGCTAGTGGGCTTGGCTCTTTTTTTACAAGGTTTAGATCAAGCACTATTTCCCATTGGGCGTTTAATGGCAGAACAACTCACCGACCCTGTATTTATTCATGGTGTTGACAATTTTACTGGTACAATCAAATGGCAAGATTACTTTTGGGTATATATCTTTGCTATTGCAATCGGTTTTAGTACCACCATTGCTGAACCATCCTTAATGGCTGTAGCGATGAAAGCCAATCAAGTTTCAGGTGGTTCAATTGGTGTTTGGGGCTTGCGTATTGCGGTCGCCATTGGAGTAGCCGTCGGCATAAGCCTAGGCACATTTAGGATTGTCACTGGCTATCCACTACACTGGTTTATTATCACAGGTTATTTTATCGTTGTGATTCAGACCTTTTTTGCGCCAAAAATGATTGTCCCACTCGCTTATGACTCAGGCGGGGTGACAACATCCACTGTTACCGTACCTTTAGTGGCAGCTTTAGGCTTAGGCTTGGCAGAAACTGTTCCTGGTCGTAATCCATTAATGGATGGTTTTGGTCTTATCGCCTTTGCGAGTCTTTTTCCAATAATCTCGGTAATGGCTTATGCACAAATCTCTCAATTTATAAACTTGCGCAGAGCAAAAAAACAAACTACTAATAAGAATATAAAATCTACATCTAACCAAGGGGCTAATAAAGAGGAATGATAAATGCATTTTAAATTACTCATTGCATTGGTTGACAATACCAAAACTGATGCAGTTATGGATGCTGCCCGTAAAGCAGGCGCAACTGGCACAACCGTTATCAGTAACGCCAGTGGTGAAGGCATAGAAGAAAGCAAAACATTTTTTGGCTTAACACTTGAAACACAACGTGATGTATTGCTTATGCTTGTCGAAGAGCATTTAAGCCGTCATATTCTTGAAACAATTCAGGATGCGGGTGAGTTTGATACTAAAAGTGGTGCTGGAATTGCCTTTCAAATTGATGTCGAGGATGTCGTTGGCATTGCCCATCAAATAGAAACATTGACCGAAAAAGTTGAGGATAAACTATGAGTAATCAAGAAATCATTCGCGTAAAAGATGTTATGAAGCATAACTTTGATATGGCCTGTGGTACTGATACGGTGCAATCTGCCCTGCAAAAAATGGAGCATCATGACAGTCATCTATTAATTATCGAAAAGCGTAATGATGATGATGAATATGGCATTGTCATGCTTGCAGATATTGCAAAAAAAGTTATTGCAAAAGATCGTTCAGCAAGTCGTGTGAACCTTTATGAGGTCATGTCAAAGCCTGTGATTAGCGTTCGTGCCAATATGGATATTCGCTATTGTGCCAGACTTTTTAACAGCTTTGGTTTGCATGTTGCACCAGTAGTAGAAAACGAATGTGGCAAAATAATCGGTACTGTGAGCTATGATGATATTGTATTACATGGGCTTATAAAACTATCTGAACAAGAAAACACCCTCGAAAAACTGGGTCAGGAATCATCATGAGAATCTTACACACCATGTTGCGTGTGGGTGATTTAGATAAATCTATTGCCTTCTATACTAGCGTGCTCGGTATGACAATGCTCCGTCAAAAAGAATATCCAGACGGGAAATTCACACTAGCTTTTCTAGGCTATGGTGATGAAGATAAAAATACCGTGTTAGAGCTAACTTATAACTGGGGTGTTGATCACTATGAGTTAGGCTCAGCCTTTGGTCATTTAGCTATTGGCGTAGCTGACGTTTATGAAGCCTGTGAGAAAATGAAACAAATGGGCGGGAAAATTATCAGAGAAGCAGGGCCAATGAATGCAGGCACAACTATTATTGCCTTTCTAGAAGACCCAGACGGCTATCAGATTGAATTAATTGGACGAGAATAAAAACTATAAAAAAAGGGGGGGATGGGTATAATCAATAGCTTGTATCCTGCGTGTTGTAGTGACTTCACAGATTCAAGATTATATCCTACTTAAAAAAATAATATGAATTGTCGTTCATTTCTACTTTTACAGGGCGTTGCCAGTCCATTCTTTTCTGAGCTTGAAAAAGCTTTGAATAATGCGGGAGTGAAGGCACTTAAAATTAATTACTGTGGTGGTGATTTACTTTCTGGACGTTTTTTTTCAACCGCGCTTAAACATCTTAATTTTCGCAAAAAGATTGATGAACTCCCCGCCTTTTATCAACAGGTTTTTAAAGAATATCAAATTACCGATATTATCCTTTTTGGGGATACTCGCCCCGTTCATATACCCGCCATAAAACTCGCAAAAGAAAATAATATCAATATCCATGTTTATGAAGAAGGCTATACGCGCCCTTGCTGGATTACCTTAGAAAAGGATGGCGTTAATGCACATTCTAATTTATCTAAAGACCCTGAGTGGTATTTACAAAATGCAAACAAGCTAAGCAAAGTTGCCAAGCCTTCGGGCTATAGCCTTGCGGTTCGTGGCTGGCATGATATTCGCTATCATGTGGCAAAAACTCTCTTAAAGCCCTACTTCCCATATTATAAAAGTCATCGACCTGATCATTTTATTAGGGAATACTGGGGGTTTATTAAACGCTTCCCTAGCCTAAAATTTTATTACAACAAAAAATCTAAACAAAGCATTGATAGCCTACTTGCTAGTAATAAACCATTTTATTTGTTACCTTTACAGCTTAATGCTGATTCACAAAT